>NZ_WMLF01000105.1 GCF_014156695.1 Streptomyces durbertensis
GTCCCAGCCCCAGCCTCAGCCCCAACCGCAGCCGTACGGCACACCCACCGCGCCGGTCGGCGGCCCGCCGACCTACCCGGGCCACGGCCCGGGTACACCGCAGGGCGCGGCACCGCACTACCCCGTGCCCGGCGCCGGCACACCACACGTTCCGGGCATGCCCGGAACCGTCCCCCCGCAGGGCCAGCCGCCACACGGCCAGCAACCGCAGGGCCAGCCGCCGCAGAGCCACGCGCCGGACCACACCCTCGCGTACCCGGCCGGCCCGGAGACCGGAGCGCCCCCGCACCCCGGACCGGACCCGTACTCCGGGCACGTGCCGCACCCGCACCACACCCCGCCGCTGTACCCGGGCCACGGCCACCCCGGTCACGCCGCGCCGGCCGGGCCGGACGGCCTGCCGCCCGTACCGAACGCCGGGGCGGCTGCCCTGCCCGGAGCGCCCAGCCAGCCGGCCGCGCCCGGCTACCCGGCCGGGCACGTGGCGCCGCCCGCGTACCCGGCCGCCTCCGACCACGCCGTCCACCCGGCCGAGCCGCACCCGCACGAGGTGGAGTTCGAGCAGCGGCGGGCCGTCGTCTCCGACCGGCAGCGCCGCACCGACGCCACCGCGATCGGCGGTCTGCTGCTCTACGTGCCGAACTTCCTGTGCAGCCTGCTGGTGGTGGGCCTGGTCTCGGCGCTGTTCGGCGGTCTCGGCCTGGTGCTGCTCGTGCTCTGGCTGCTCAGCGGGCTGCTGGTGTTCCACCGGCCGACCGAGGGTGTGATCGCCCGCCGTCTGCTGAAGCTGCGCAGGCCGACGCCTGAGGAGCACGCCCGGCTGGCGCCGGTGTGGCAGGAGGTGGCCATCCGGGCCGGAGTGGAGGGCCGCAACTACGAGCTGTGGGTGGAGGACAACGACCACGATCTGAACGCGGTCGCCGCCGCGGGTCACATCGTCGGCGTCACCCGGTTCGCGCTGAACAGGCTGCCGTCGGCGCAGCTCGCCGCCGTGCTCGCGCACGAGCTGGGCCACCACGTCGGCGGGCACGCCTGGTCGTCACTGCTCGGCTACTGGTACGCGCTGCCGGGGAAGGCGGCCTGGCGGCTGCTGCGGCTGATCGCCGCCGGCATCTTCAGGCTGCCGTCGTTCCTGGCCTGCCTGGGCGTGGTCTTCGTTCTGGTGCCGCTTGGCTTCCTGGCGTACGCGACGGTGAGCAGCTTCTACGGGCTGCCGCTGCTTGTCCTGGTGGTGCCGTACCTGCTGGCGGCGGTGGGACGGCGGTCGGAGCTGCGTGCCGACCTGCAGGCGGCCGCGCTCGGCTTCGCGCCGATGCTCGCGGAGGTGCTGCAGCGGATGCGGGCGGCGGAGCTGCACGACAAGGCCGTGGCGCAGCAGCAGGCGGCGGCGCGCGGCATGCGGCTGCCGGAGCCGGGCCCGATGGAGAGTCTGCTGTCCACCCACCCGGAGTACGAGGAGCGGCTGCACCACCTCCAACCGTACCTGGCGCCCTCGCGCTGAGGGCCCCGCGCCGAGGCGCCCCCGCGCTGACGCTCGGCCGGCGCGGGGCGGTTCCCCTTCGGGGGAAACGCCGCGGGGCGGCTCCCCCGAAGGGGAACCGCCCCGCGTTCACGCGTCACACCGTCACTGGTTGTACGGACCGTAGTCGTAGTCCTCCAGCGGGACGGCCTGGCCGGAGCCGGTGCCGAACGGCGAGTAGTCGATGTCGTCGTAGCCGACGGCCGAGTACATCGCGGCCTTGGCCTCCTCGGTCGGCTCGACCCGGATGTTGCGGTAGCGGGACAGGCCCGTACCGGCCGGGATGAGCTTACCGATGATGACGTTCTCCTTGAGGCCGATCAGGGAGTCCGACTTGGCGTTGATCGCCGCGTCGGTGAGCACCTTGGTCGTCTCCTGGAAGGACGCCGCCGACAGCCACGACTCGGTGGCCAGCGAGGCCTTGGTGATACCCATCAGCTGCGGGCGGCCGGAGGCCGGGTGGCCGCCGGTCTGCACCACACGACGGTTCTCGCCCTCGAACTTCGAGCGCTCGACCAGCTCGCCCGGCAGCAGCTCCGCGTCGCCGGACTCGATGATCGTCACCCGGCGCAGCATCTGCCGGATGATGATCTCGATGTGCTTGTCGTGGATGGCCACACCCTGCGAGTTGTAGACCTTCTGCACTTCCTGGACCAGGTGGACCTGGACGGCCCGCTGACCCAGGATGCGCAGCACGTCGTGCGGGTTGATCGCACCGACGGTCAGCGGCTGGCCGACCTCGACGTGGTCGCCCTCGTGCACCAGCAGGCGGGCGCGCTTGGAGACGCCGTAGGCGATCTCCTCGGCACCGTTGTCCGGCGTGATGACGACCTTCTTGGTCTTCTCCGTCTCCTCGATCCGGGCGCGGCCCGCGACCTCGGAGATCGGCGCGACACCCTTGGGCGTACGGGCCTCGAAGAGCTCGACGACACGCGGCAGACCCTGGGTGATGTCGTCACCGGCCACACCACCGGTGTGGAAGGTACGCATCGTCAGCTGGGTGCCGGGCTCACCGATGGACTGGGCGGCGATGATGCCGACCGCCTCACCGATGTCGACCAGCTTGCCGGTGGCCAGCGAGCGGCCGTAGCACATGGCGCAGGTGCCGACCGCGGACTCGCAGGTGAGGACCGAGCGGGTCTTGACGGTGGAGACACCGTGGCGGACCAGCTCGTCGATCAGCACGTCGCCCAGGTCGGTGCCGGCCGGTGCCAGCACCTTGCCGTCGACGACGATCTCCTCGGCGAGGCAGCGCGCGTACACGCTGGTCTCGACGTCCTCGGCCTTGCGCAGGACGCCGTCGGCGCCCTTGGAGGCGATCTCCAGCTTGAGGCCGCGCTCGGTGCCGCAGTCCTCCTCGCGGATGATCACGTCCTGCGAGACGTCCACCAGACGACGGGTCAGGTAACCCGAGTCGGCGGTACGCAGCGCGGTGTCGGCGAGACCCTTACGCGCACCGTGGGTGGCGATGAAGTACTCCAGCACCGACAGGCCGTCCCGGTAGGACGCCTTGATCGGACGCGGGATGGTCTCGTTCTTCGCGTTCGACACCAGACCGCGGATACCGGCGATCTGACGCAGCTGCATCATGTTTCCTCGGGCACCGGAGTCGATCATCATGAAGATCGAGTTGGTGCGCGGGAAGTGCGCCTGCATCGCCTCGGTGACCTCGTTGGTCGCCTTGTTCCAGACGACGACCATCTCCTGGTTGCGCTCGTCCCGGGTGATCAGACCGCGCTCGTACTGCTTCTGGATCTTCTGCGCCTGACCCTCGTAGTCGGCCAGGATGGCCGGCTTCTCGGGCGGGCCGACGATGTCCGAGAAGGCGACGGTGACGCCGGAGCGGGTGGCCCAGTAGAAACCGGCCGCCTTGAGGTTGTCCAGCGTCGCCGCGACCGCGACCTTCGGGTAGCGCTCGGCGAGGTCGTTGACGATCGCGGAGAGCTGCTTCTTGCCGATGGTGTAGTCGATGAACGGGTAGTCCTCGGGCAGCAGCTCGTTGAAGAGCGCGCGGCCCAGGGTCGTCCGCAGACGGAAGCCGTTGCCCGGCTGCCAGTCGGCCTCGCCCTCCTCGGTGACCGGGCGCTCCCAGCCACGCGGCGGCACGGTGCCGACCGGGAAGGCGATGTCGATCTTCGCCTGGAGCGACAGCTCGCCGGCGTCGAACGCCATGATCGCCTCGGCCGTCGAGGCGAAGGCACGACCGGCGCCCTTGACCTCGCGCTCCTCCTCGTCGGTGGTGAGGAAGAACAGACCGAGCACCATGTCCTGCGTCGGCATGGTGACCGGACGGCCGTCGGCCGGCTTGAGGATGTTGTTCGAGGACAGCATCAGGATGCGGGCCTCGGCCTGCGCCTCCGCCGACAGCGGCAGGTGGACGGCCATCTGGTCACCGTCGAAGTCCGCGTTGAACGCGGTGCACACGAGCGGGTGGATCTGGATGGCCTTGCCCTCGACCAGCTGCGGCTCGAAGGCCTGGATGCCCAGGCGGTGCAGCGTCGGCGCACGGTTCAGCAGCACCGGGTGCTCGGAGATGACCTCTTCGAGCACGTCGTACACCACCGTGCGCTGGCGCTCGACCATGCGCTTGGCGGACTTGATGTTCTGCGCGTGGTTGAGGTCCACCAGGCGCTTCATCACGAACGGCTTGAACAGCTCCAGCGCCATGGCCTTCGGCAGACCGCACTGGTGCAGCTTGAGCTGCGGGCCGACGACGATGACGGAACGCGCCGAGTAGTCGACACGCTTACCGAGCAGGTTCTGACGGAAGCGGCCCTGCTTGCCCTTCAGCATGTCGCTGAGGGACTTCAGCGGGCGGTTGCCCGGGCCGGTGACCGGACGGCCGCGGCGGCCGTTGTCGAACAGCGCGTCGACGGCCTCCTGGAGCATCCGCTTCTCGTTGTTCACGATGATCTCGGGCGCGCCGAGGTCGAGCAGACGCTTGAGGCGGTTGTTCCGGTTGATAACCCGGCGGTACAGGTCGTTCAGGTCGGAGGTGGCGAAGCGGCCACCGTCGAGCTGGACCATCGGACGCAGGTCCGGCGGGATCACCGGGACGCAGTCCAGCACCATGCCCTTGGGGCTGTTGCGGGTCTGCAGGAAGGCGGAGACGACCTTGAGGCGCTTGAGCGCACGGGTCTTCTTCTGGCCCTTGCCGGTCCGGATGATCTCGCGGAGGCGCTCGGCCTCCTCGTCGAGGTCGAAGGTCTCCAGGCGCTTCTGCAGCGCGGCGGCGCCCATCGAACCGTCGAAGTAGGTGCCGAAGCGGTCGCGCAGCTCGCGGTAGAGCAGCTCGTCGCCCTCCAGGTCCTGGACCTTCAGGCTCTTGAAGCGGTTCCACACCTCGTCGAGGCGGTCGATCTCGCGCTGCGCGCGGTCGCGGAGCTGCTTCATCTCACGCTCGGCGCCCTCGCGGACCTTGCGGCGCACGTCGGCCTTGGCGCCCTCGGCCTCGAGCTCGGCGAGGTCGGACTCCTGCTTCTTGGCGCGCGCCTCGAGGTCGGCGTCGCGACGCTGCTCGATCTGCTGACGCTCCACGGAGACGTGGGCCTCCAGCGACGGCAGGTCGCGCGTGCGGCGCTCCTCGTCCACGTACGTGATCATGTACGCGGCGAAGTAGATGACCTTCTCGAGGTCCTTCGGGGCGAGGTCCAGCAGGTAGCCCAGCCGGGACGGAACGCCCTTGAAGTACCAGATGTGGGTCACGGGAGCGGCCAGCTCGATGTGGCCCATCCGCTCACGGCGCACCTTGGCGCGGGTCACCTCGACGCCGCAGCGCTCACAGATGATGCCCTTGAAGCGGACGCGCTTGTACTTGCCGCAGTAGCACTCCCAGTCCCGGGTCGGACCGAAGATCTTCTCGCAGAAGAGCCCGTCCTTTTCCGGCTTCAGGGTGCGGTAGTTGATGGTCTCCGGCTTCTTGACCTCGCCGTGGGACCACTGACGAATGTCGTCAGCGGTGGCCAGGCCGATCCGCAGCTCGTCGAAGAAGTTGACGTCGAGCACTCTCGTCAATCCCTCTCAGGGTCGTGTCAAACAGTGGTCTGAACGGGGGTCCGGGGGAGCCGGGGGTTCACCGTCGGTGAACCCCCGGCCAGCCCGTCAGACCTCTTCGACGCTGCTCGGCTCGCGCCGGGACAGGTCGATACCGAGCTCTTCCGCCGCGCGGAAGACGTCCTCGTCGGTGTCTCGCATCTCGATGGACATGCCGTCCGAGGACAGCACCTCCACGTTCAGGCAGAGCGACTGCATCTCCTTGATGAGCACCTTGAAGGACTCGGGGATGCCCGGCTCGGGGATGTTCTCGCCCTTGACGATCGCCTCGTAGACCTTCACACGGCCGGTGACGTCGTCGGACTTGATCGTCAGGAGCTCCTGGAGCGCGTACGCGGCACCGTATGCCTCAAGCGCCCACACCTCCATCTCACCGAAGCGCTGACCACCGAACTGCGCCTTACCACCGAGCGGCTGCTGGGTGATCATCGAGTACGGGCCGGTCGAGCGGGCGTGCAGCTTGTCGTCGACCAGGTGGTGCAGCTTCAGGATGTACATGTACCCGATCGAGATCGGGTCCGGGAACGGCTCGCCGGAGCGGCCGTCCAGCAGCCGCGCCTTGCCGGACGGCAGGACCAGGCGGTCGCCGTCGCGGTTCGGCAGGGCGTGCCCGAAGAGACCGGCCAGCTCGTCCTCGCGGGCACCGTCGAACACCGGGGTGGCGACGTTGGTGCGCGGGGCGACCTCGTCGGCGCCGATGGCCTTCAGGCGCTCCATCCACTCCTCGCCGCCCTCGACCTTCCAGCCCTGGGAGGCCAGCCAGCCGAGGTGGATCTCGAGCACCTGTCCCGGGTTCATCCGGGACGGCACACCGAGCGGGTTGAGGATGACGTCGACCGGGGTGCCGTCCTCCAGGAAGGGCATGTCCTCGACCGGGAGGATCTTGGAGATGACACCCTTGTTGCCGTGGCGGCCGGCGAGCTTGTCAC
Organism: Streptomyces durbertensis; assembly: GCF_014156695.1. GTDB lineage: Bacteria > Actinomycetota > Actinomycetes > Streptomycetales > Streptomycetaceae > Streptomyces > Streptomyces durbertensis. The sequence continues at coordinate 6,502 of NZ_WMLF01000105.1, forward strand.
CGTCGGTGATCTTGCGCTTCTGCGCCACGTAGACGCGGACCAGCTGGTTCACGCCCGGCGGCAGCTCGTCGCCCTCCTCGCGGTCGAAGATGCGGACGCCGATGACCTTGCCGGTCTCGCCGTGCGGCACCTTCAGCGAGGTGTCACGGACCTCACGGGCCTTCTCACCGAAGATCGCGCGCAGCAGGCGCTCCTCGGGGGTCAGCTCCGTCTCACCCTTCGGGGTGACCTTGCCGACCAGGATGTCCCCGGCCTCGACCTCGGCGCCGATGCGGATGATGCCGCGCTCGTCGAGGTCGGCCAGGACCTCCTCGGAGACGTTCGGGATGTCCCGGGTGATCTCCTCCGGGCCCAGCTTGGTGTCACGGGCGTCGACCTCGTGCTCCTCGATGTGGATCGAGGAGAGGACGTCGTCCTGCACCAGACGCTGGGAGAGGATGATCGCGTCCTCGTAGTTGTAGCCCTCCCACGGCATGAACGCGACGAGCAGGTTCTTGCCGACCGCCAGCTCGCCGTCCTCCGTGGACGGGCCGTCGGCCAGGACCTGGCCCTCCACGACCCGGGCGCCCTCGTCCACGATCACCTTCTGGTTGAAGGAGGTGCCCTGGTTGGAGCGGTGGAACTTGGAGACGCGGTAGGTCGTGTACGTGCCGTCGTCGTTGGCGACGGTGATGTAGTCCGCGGAGACCTCCTGGACCACACCGTCCTTCTCGGCCCTGATGACGTCGCCGGCGTCGACCGCCGCGCGGTACTCCATACCGGTGCCGACCAGCGGGGACTCCGCCTTGATCAGCGGCACGGCCTGGCGCATCATGTTCGATCCCATGAGCGCGCGGTTGGCGTCGTCGTGCTCGAGGAAGGGGATCATGGCCGTCGCGACCGACACCATCTGGCGCGGCGAGACGTCCATGTAGTCGACGTCGTCGCCCGGGATGTAGTCGACCTCGCCGCCACGGCGGCGGACCAGGACGCGGTCCTCGGCGAACCGCATGTCGTCGGCGAGCGGCGCGTTGGCCTGCGCGATGACGAAGCGGTCCTCCTCGTCGGCGGTGAGGTAGTCGACCTTGTCGGTGACGACACCCTCGACGACCTTGCGGTACGGGGTCTCGACAAACCCGAAGGCGTTGACCCGGCCGTAGGAGGCGAGCGAGCCGATCAGACCGATGTTCGGGCCTTCCGGCGTCTCGATCGGGCACATGCGGCCGTAGTGCGACGGGTGGACGTCACGGACCTCGAAGCCGGCCCGCTCACGGGAGAGACCGCCCGGACCCAGCGCCGACAGGCGGCGCTTGTGGGTCAGACCCGAGATCGGGTTGGTCTGGTCCATGAACTGGGACAGCTGGCTGGTGCCGAAGAACTCCTTGATGGAGGCGACGACCGGCCGGATGTTGATCAGCGTCTGCGGCGTGATCGCCTCGACGTCCTGCGTGGTCATCCGCTCGCGGACGACCCGCTCCATACGCGCCAGACCCGTGCGGACCTGGTTCTGGATCAGCTCGCCGACGTTGCGCAGGCGGCGGTTGCCGAAGTGGTCGATGTCGTCGGTCTCGACGACGATCGTGTCACCCTCGGCGCTGACCGCCTCGGTCTCACCGGCGTGCAGCTTCACCAGGTACTTGATCGTGGCGATGACGTCGGCGTTGGTGAGCACACCGGAGTCCAGCGGCTCGTCGCCGCCGAGCTTCTTGTTGATCTTGTACCGGCCGACCTTCGCCAGGTCGTAGCGCTTCGGGTTGAAGTAGAGGTTCTCCAGAAGCGTCTGCGCGGCCTCCTTGGTCGGCGGCTCGCCCGGACGCAGCTTCCGGTAGATGTCGAGGAGCGCGTCGTCCTGGCCCTGGGTGTGGTCCTTCTCCAGGGTGGCGCGCATCGACTCGTACTCGCCGAACTCCTCCAGGATCTGGTCGGTCGTCCAGCCCAGGGCCTTCAGCAGGACCGTGACCGACTGCTTGCGCTTGCGGTCGATGCGGACACCGACCATGTCGCGCTTGTCGATCTCCAGCTCCAGCCAGGCACCACGCGAGGGGATGACCTTGGCGGAGAAGATGTCCTTGTCGGACGTCTTGTCCACGGAGCTGTCGAAGTAGACGCCGGGAGAGCGGACGAGCTGCGAGACCACGACACGCTCGGTGCCGTTGATCACGAAGGTGCCCTTGTTGGTCATGAGCGGGAAGTCGCCCATGAAGACCGTCTGGGACTTGATCTCACCGGTCTCGTTGTTGGTGAACTCGGCGGTGACGAAGAGCGGGGCGGCGTAAGTGAAGTCACGCTCCTTGCACTCGTCGATCGAGTTCTTCGGCGGCTCGAAGCGGTGGTCCCGGAAGGTCAGGGACATCGACCCCGAGAAGTCCTCGATCGGGGAGATCTCTTCGAAGATCTCCTCCAGACCGGACTTGGTGGGGACGTCCTCACCGCGCTCCAGCGCGGCCTCGACGCGGCCCTTCCAGGCGTCGTTGCCGAGGAGCCAGTCGAAGCTCTCGGTCTGGAGCGCGAGAAGGTTGGGAACCTCGAGGGGCTCCCGGATCTTCGCAAAAGAGATACGCAATGGGGCGGTGCTGGCGCCGTTGTTCGAATTGACGGTCGAGGCGTTGCGCGAGGCGGCCAAGAGGGGGTCCTTCCGAGGGCTCGGACTCACTACGCGCATACCGGTGCCCCTGGTGACGGACAGGGAGCAGCTAATAGGCAGCGCAAAGGGTCAGTGTAGCCACAAGGCACACTGATGTCCAGAGCGGATATCCGGAGATCGGCGCAGAGCCTCTCTCTCCCTCCGGGAGGGATCCTCTCCCTCGTTGTTCGACCTCGCCCGCCGAGGCCCGCCAGGGCCCGTCGGACGCTTCCCAGGCACCCTCGGATCGCCTCCGGGAGCGCCGGCCGGCCCGGCTCACCCCGCGACATCCGATGGTGTCTGCCGCAAGACTTCCCACATCGTCCCCGATCCATGCATCGGACCGCGGATCATTGCGAGCTTCCCTGCTCAACGGCCGTGTCGCCGACCGCCTTCGCACCGCCGACCGCCACCGCCGCGCCCTCGGGCCGCCGCGCGACCGTCACCGTGCAGCGGTCTGAGAATCGCGTGCCACGCCCCTTTCGTCAAGGGGCCCACTCCGGCGGAGTCGTCTCGCTCGTCACCGAACCACCGGCCGGAAACCGTCGAAGATCACCCTACCCCCGGACCCCGAGGGTCAGGCAAAACGTCACACGAACACCGGAGCACGCCGAAGGGCGACCACCCCAACGGGTGATCGCCCTTCGGTACTCCACCGTCCGCGCGAGGCGGACGACGAGGGTCAGGCGGCGTTCGAGAACAACCGCCCGGGACCCCTGTGAGTCAGGATGCGGGTCACTTGACCTCGACGGAAGCGCCGGCGCCCTCGAGGGACTCCTTGGCCTTCGCCGCGGCCTCCTTGTTGACCTTCTCCAGGACCGGCTTCGGGGTGTTGTCCACCAGGTCCTTGGCCTCCTTCAGGCCGAGGGAGGTCAGCTCGCGCACGACCTTGATGACCTGGATCTTCTTGTCGCCGGCACCGGTGAGGACGACGTCGAACTCGTCCTGCTCCTCCTCGGCGGCGGCGGCACCGCCACCCTGACCCGGGGCGGCGGCGACGACGGCGGCCGGGGCGGCGGCCTCGACGTCGAACTTCTCCTCGAACTTCTTCACGAACTCGGAGAGCTCGATGAGGGTCATCTCCTCGAACTGCGCGAGCAGCTCGTCCTGGCTGAGCTTCGCCATGGTGGCGGTCCTTTCACTGATCGGCTGGTGCCGGATGTACATTTCGGCGGGCGTACGGGCCCGCTGGACTGCGAGGTTCCTCGGCCGAGTCGGAGACCCGGTCGACTACTCGGCAGCCTCGGCGGGAGCCGGCGTACCGGCACCGCCCTGCTCGACCTTGTCGCGAAGCGCGTCCGCGGTACGGACGAACTTCGTGAGCGGGGCCTGGAAGGTCGCCGCGGCCTTGGCCATGGACGCCTTCATGCCACCGGCCAGCTTGGCGAGCAGCACCTCGCGGGACTCGAGGTCCGCGAGCTTCTTCACTTCGTCGGCGGACAGCGCCTTGCCGTCAAGGACACCGCCCTTGATGACGAGAGCGGGGTTCTCCTTGGCGAAGTCACGAAGACCCTTCGCCGCCTCGACCGGATCACCGGTGACAAAGGCGACAGCCGTCGAGCCCGTCAGGAACTCGTCGAGCGCGGTGACCCCGGCCTCGTTGGCCGCGATCTTGGTCAGCGTGTTCTTCACCACACGGTACTGAGCGTTACCACCGAGCGAGCGGCGCAGCTGCTTGAGCTGAGCCACGGAAAGCCCGGTGTACGCGGTGACCACAGTGGCGTTGGAGTTGCGGAACTTGTCCGTCATCTCCGCCACAGCTGCGACCTTGTCGGGCGTCGCCATGGGCCTGGCCTCCTTCCGGGTGATGGTCTCAAACCGACCTCTCGATCGGTCCTGCGCGAGCCGGACCGCCCGGAGCGGGCGCGTGAGGACGCCACGGTCGACACCGCACACGACAAACGCCCCGGCGCAGGCGCACGGGGCGTGGGCTCGACCGACCGGATTCCTCCGGAGGGAGCTGTTCTCCTCGTTCACCTGCACGGGCCGTCCGCGGGATGCGGAGCCTTCGGCCACTCCGCGCCCGAGGGCACGCAGCGACGACCAGCGGTCTTCGGCTACCCCGACAGACTAGAGCCCGCCGGGCACAAGAAGCAAATCAGTGAGGTATTCCCCGCCGAGCCGCCTCTCACACTCGGCGGGCACCCGGCGGGGTCACCTCGGGTGCCCGCCGGGTGCCCGGCGGGGCACGTCGGCCGCGGGCCGGCTCAGGCGCCGGCGCCCGCCTCCTCCAGCTCCTTCATCATCTCCAGGAAGTCGAACACCTCGTCCGCCGGCGGCGCCTTCACGCCGACCGTCGTGCCGTAGTCGCTCAGCCGCTGGCTGACCTCCACCGGCCCCTGCGGGGTGTTCGTCCTGGTGTCGATACGGACCGGCAGGTCGTCCTTGTTGACCCACACGTCGATCTTGTAGTCCTTGATGCCGGACTGCTTCATGTTCTCGACGAGCTGCTCGCGCTCGGTCTTGTCCAGGAACTCCAGGGAGTCGTTCGCCTCCATGGCCTCGTCGACCGTCAGCGTGCCCTTGTAGCGCTGCGCCGTGACGCCGTCGACCTTCTCCTCGCCCACGTACTTGACGTTCGGCGAGGAGAGCAGCAGGGCCACCTGCTTGGCCGGGTCCTGGTTGTTCATGTTGTCCAGGCCGTTGGACGCGGACTGCCGCTGCGAGGCGTCGGCGCCCTCCAGCGCGGCGTTCATGTCGAGCTTCATCCAGCTCTTGCCGTCCATGTCGTCCGCGGCGGACTCGTCGAGCTTGATGTAGAGCGCGTTGTCGACCCACAGCATCCGGCTCGTCTCCGGCATGTCCGGGTCGGCGGCGCGGGACTGCTCGTCCGGCTTCATCGTGAGGTCCATGGCCAGCGGGCCCCAGCCCATCACGCCGGACATCTCCATCGAGCCGCCCATGGCGCCCGGCATCTTCATCGTCATCGAGACCTTCGCCGAACCGGCGTCGGTCGTCTTCTTCGCGACGGCCTGCATCACCTGGGCGACCTCGCCCGACGCGCCGGACGCCGCGGCCTTGTCGCCCGACTTCTCCGCCGGCTTGTCCGCCGCCTTGTCGTCGCCTCCGCACGCCGTCAGCAGCAGCGCCGTGGCCAGACCCGCGGCGCCGAACGCCGCCGTACGAGTGAGCCTCATTACCGATCCCCCCCGGCCCGCCGACGAGCGGCCGGCCATGTGTCATGTCGAACCTTCGCCCAAAGTACCGCAGAGGTCCGACACGCAGTCCGTCGCGGCCCACATCGGGTCCCTCACGCCGGGGGAACGCCGTCGGCCCCGCCTCCACAGAAGGAGACGGGGCCGACGGACGGGACGTCAGCGGGAGACTCAGACGGTCTCGTCCGCGACGAGGAGGTTGCGGGTGCGGTTGGCGTCGACCGGGACACCGGGGCCCATCGTGGTGGTGATGGTGGCCTTCTTGATGTACCGGCCCTTGGCCGCCGACGGCTTCAGCCGCAGGATCTCCTCGAGCGCCGCGCCGTAGTTCTCCACCAGCTGCTTCTCGTCGAACGACGACTTGCCGATGATGAAGTGCAGGTTGGCGTGCTTGTCGACGCGGAACTCGATCTTGCCACCCTTGATCTCGGTGACGGCCTTGGCCACGTCGGGGGTGACCGTGCCGGTCTTCGGGTTCGGCATCAGACCACGCGGACCGAGCACGCGGCCCAGGCGGCCGACCTTGCCCATCAGGTCCGGGGTGGCGACGACGGCGTCGAAGTCCAGACGGCCCTTGGCGACCTCGTCGATCAGTTCGTCCGCGCCGACGATGTCGGCGCCGGCGGCCTCCGCGGCCGCGGCACGGTCACCGGTCGCGAAGACCAGGACCCGGGCGGTCTTACCGGTGCCGTGCGGAAGGTTCACGGTGCCGCGGACCATCTGGTCGGCCTTGCGCGGGTCGACACCCAGACGCATGGCGACCTCGACGGTCGAGTCGAACTTGCTCGAGGAGGTCTCCTTGGCGAGACGCACGGCCTCAAGCGGCGCGTAGAGCCGCGTGCGGTCGATCTTGGCGTCCGCGCTGCGGAAGTTCTTGCTGCGCTTCACTGCTGCTCCTGACGGATGATCACCCGGCGGTCGTACCGCCCGGTGGGTGCGGAGTTCGTGGTGCGGACCAGCGCTTGGCCCTGCCACGGTGGTCGATCCAGGCCCGAGGGACCCGAGAGGTGCTGGGATCAGCCCTCGACGGTGACGCCCATGGAACGCGCGGTGCCGGCGATGATCTTCTCGGCGGCGTCCAGGTCGTTCGCGTTGAGGTCGGGCATCTTCGTGGTGGCGATCTCACGCACCTGCTCGCGGGTGATCTTCGCGACCTTGGTGACGTGCGGCTCGCCGGAGCCCTTCTCCACGCCAGCGGCCTTGAGGATCATCTTCGCGGCCGGCGGCGTCTTGGTGATGAAGGTGAAGGAACGGTCCTCGTAGACCGTGATCTCCACCGGGATCACCCAGCCACGCTGCGACTCGGTCGCCGCGTTGTAGGCCTTGCAGAACTCCATGATGTTGACGCCGTGCTGACCCAGCGCGGGGCCGACCGGCGGAGCCGGGTTGGCGGCGCCGGCCTGGATCTGGAGCTTGATCAGCCCCGTGACCTTCTTCTTCTTGGGAGGCATGCTCTCTCCGGGTCTTGAGTGAGAGTGTGGGTTGTCTGCTCTGCGATCCGCCGCCCCCGAAGGGGTTCACCCGGATACAGGCATACCGCACAACGATAGCCCCTCCCACCCCACGACAGAAAACCAGCAGGTCAGAGCTTGTTCGGCAGCAGCTCGAACGCGACAACGTGGCGGGGCCGGATCGCTGTGAAGTGCCGCCTGTCCAGCGTGGCGATCTGCTTCAGACCGTATCGCTCGGCCACCGCCACAACGGAGGCGTCGCAGCCTCCCAGCGGGAAGTCGGCGTACTGCCGTACGAGTTCCGACATCCGTCGAAGATCGGCGATCCCGAGGCCCACAACGCTGCCGTACGAGCCGGCGGCAAGATCCTCCAGGAAGTCGGCCTCCGTCTCGGGACCGACGAACTTGCCGATCAGGAAACACACCTCGGCGAGCACGGGGCCGGTATCACCAGTGACCGCGGATCGACGTCGCGGTACCACTCCAGGCACGCGGCATGGGCGTCATCGGCTTTGTTGACGAGAGCGGCCAGAGGGCCGGTATCCACGACGATCACGAGGCGAGCCTACTCGCCGAAGCCGCTCGCCAGGTATCGATCGGCGTTCTTCGCCAGGTCGCTCGGCCCGGCGC
>NZ_WMLF01000106.1 GCF_014156695.1 Streptomyces durbertensis
CCCCGACACCCGCGCGACACCCCGACCCGTCCGCCGGCGCCACACCCCGACCCGTCCGCCGGCGCGGCACGAGGAGCCACCGATGACCGACACCCCCGAGACCGGGCTGTACACCGAACTGCTCGACGTCGCGCTGGAGGCCGCCCGGCGCGCCGGCGCGCTGCTGCACGAGGAGCGCCCCGAGGGGCTCGGCGTGGCCGCCACCAAGACCAGTCCGATCGACGTGGTCACCGAGATGGACCTGGCCTCGGAGAAGCTGATCACCGCGTATCTGGCGGAGTTCCGGCCGGAGGACGGCCTGCTCGGCGAGGAGGGCGCGAACAGCGAGGGCAGCAGCGGCGTGCGGTGGGTCGTCGACCCGATCGACGGCACGGTGAACTACCTCTACGGCCGCCAGGACTGGGCGGTGTCGATCGCCGCCGAGACGGCCGGCGAGACGGTCGTCGGGGTGGTCGCCGCCCCGGCGCGCGGCCACGTCTACCACGCGGTGCGCGGCGCCGGCGCGTGGCTCGGCGGGGAGCGGCTGCGCTGCCGGCCCGCGCCGCCGCTCGCGGAGTCCCTGATCGGGACGGGCTTCGGCTACGTGCGGGAGCGGCGCGAGGCGCAGGCGGAGGTGGTCGCCCGGCTGCTTCCGCAGGTGCGGGACATCCGCCGCTCGGGCTCGGCGGCGCTCGACCTCTGCGACGTGGCGGCCGGACGGCTGGACGGCTACTACGAGCGCGGCACGCACGCCTGGGACTACGCGGCGGGGGAGCTGATCGCGAGGGAGGCCGGCGCGCTCACCGGCGGCCGGGCCGGCCGGCCCGTCGGCCCGGATCTGGCGGTCGCCGCCTCCCCGGGCGTCTTCGACGAGCTCCAGCCGCTGCTGGAAGCCCTGGGGGCGTGGCACGACTGAGCCCCCAGGGCCCTCCCGGGGCCACTGGGACGCCCCGGCCGGTGCCGGGGCGCCCGGCCGTCAGCTCGCGGCCACCTGGACGCCGTGCTCCTGCGCCAGGCGGCGCAGGTCGTCCAGCTCCGCCTCCTCGACCTCCGCGAGGAAGTCGTCACCGGCTTCGCGAGCGCGGTGCAGGTCGTGTTCGGTGCTCTTTATCCGCTGGAGGAGTCCGGCGGTGAACGCGTCCATCGTGCGCCCCCTCGTCATGGGTAGGTGGCACAGGGGTGTGCCGAGGATGGGCCGATCACGGCGTGGTCCCGATGGGGGCGTGCGGCGCGCATGGCATGCCGCCTACCGGGCGTGATCGAGGGTGTGCGGTTGTCCTCCCCTCCGGCAACCTCAGAGAAACCTCAGATCCCCGCGAATATCCGGGGTTCCTCCGGCGACGTCCGGGGAAACGCCCTCGGCCCACCCGCCCGCCAGGGGCCTTACAGCCGGTTTACCGCTGTTCGGGGCACGATGGGTGGTGGATCCGATCAGTGTGAGGGAAGGACAGCACCGTGCGCGTACTCGTCGTCGAGGACGAGCAACTGCTCGCCGACGCCGTGGCCACCGGACTGCGCCGGGAGGCCATGGCCGTCGACGTGGTCTACGACGGCGCCGCCGCGATCGAGCGGGTGGAACTGAACGACTACGACGTGGTCGTGCTCGACCGCGACCTCCCCCTGGTGCACGGTGACGACGTCTGCCGCCGGGTGGTGGAGCTCGGTCTGCCCACCCGGGTGCTGATGCTCACCGCCTCCGGGGACGTCAGCGACCGGGTCGCCGGTCTGGAGCTGGGCGCCGACGACTACCTGCCGAAGCCGTTCGCCTTCACCGAGCTGGTCGCCCGCGTGCGGGCGCTGGGCCGCCGCACGAGCGCCCCGCTGCCGCCGGTGCTGGAACGCGCCGGCATCCGGCTGGACCCCAACCGCCGGGAGGTGTTCCGCGACGGCCGCCAGGTGCAGCTCGCGCCGAAGGAGTTCGCGGTCCTCGAGGTGCTGATGCGCGGCGACGGCGCGGTGGTCTCGGCCGAGCAGCTGCTGGAGAAGGCGTGGGACGAGAACACCGACCCGTTCACCAACGTGGTGCGGGTGACGGTGATGACGCTGCGGCGCAAGCTCGGCGAGCCCCCGGTGATCATGACCGTGCCCGGCTCCGGCTACCGGATCTGAACGACCAGCGCGACCCAAGGAACCGAGGACCACGGTGCCCGCTCCCATCAACCCGCCGCCGCACTGGAACGGCCCCACGGCCGGCCAGTCGCCCGGCGTACCGCCCAAGCCGACGTGGAACCCGTCCACCCCGGGGGTCTTCCCCCGGCTGCGCCCCACGATCCGCATCCGGCTCACCCTGCTGTACGGCGGGATGTTCCTGATCGCCGGCATGCTGCTGCTGGCGATCATCTACCTGCTCGCCGCCCGCGCCATGCAGGACGGCACCACGATGCCGATCCAGATCATCGAGGGACGTGTCCAGGCCACCAGCGACACCTGCCTGGTGCCGATCTCCGAGGCCACCACCGGCAGCCAGCTCAACGACGCCGTGCACGAGTGCCTGCGGCAGCAGCGCGCCCAGGCGCTCGACTCCCTGCTGAAGCGGTCGCTGGTGGCGCTGCTGGGGCTCGCGGTCGCCGCCTTCGCGCTCGGCTACCTGATGGCCGGGCGGGTGCTGTCGCCGCTGGGACGCATCACCCGCACCGCGCGCCAGGTGGCGGGCTCGGACCTGCACCGCAGGATCGAGCTGGACGGCCCGGACGACGAGCTGAAGGAGCTGTCGGACACCTTCGACGACATGCTGGACCGGCTGGACCGCGCCTTCACCGCCCAGCAGCGTTTTGTCGCCAACGCCTCCCACGAGCTGCGCACCCCGCTGGCGATCAACCGCACGCTGCTGGAGGTGCAGCTCTCCGATCCGGACGCCTCGCCGGAGCTGCAGCAGCTCGCGAAGACCCTGCTCGCCACGAACGAGCGCAGTGAGCAGCTGGTGGAGGGCCTGCTGCTGCTGGCCCGCAGCGAGAACGAGATCGTCGACCGGCGGCCGGTGGACCTCTCCGAGGCCGCCTCGCACGCCGTGGAGCAGGTGCGGCCCGAGGCCGAGGAGCGCGGCGTGGAGGTGCGCGGTGTGCGGCAGCCGGTGTACGTGCAGAGCAACGGCGTGCTGCTGGAGCGCATCGCGCTGAACCTGGTGCAGAACGCCGTGCGCTACAACGTGCCGGAGGCGGGCTGGGTGGCGGTGAGCACGGCCGCCAGGCCCGGTCAGGCGGTGCTGACCGTGGAGAACACCGGGCCGCAGGTGCCCGCGTACGAGGTGGACAACCTGTTCGAGCCGTTCCGCCGGCTGCGGACGGAGCGGACCGGCTCGGACAAGGGAGTGGGCCTGGGGCTGTCGATCGTCCGCTCGGTCGTCCGCGCGCACGGCGGTACGATCACGGCCGCGCCCCGCCCCGACGGCGGGCTGCGGATCGACGTGGCCCTCCCGGTCTGACCCGGTCTGACCCGCCATGTGGCGGGCCGGTCACCGTGTGCTGCCGCCAAGTGGGTAAATTTATGGACAAGAATACGGCCGTGTTCGAGTTGTGAGCGATCACACAGGCGAATTCTTCTCACCCGCCCACCGCGACGGGCAAAATAGGACAGATCGGCGGATCGAGAAGGTTTCCGCAGGTTGTGATCGCGGGAAGTACCCGGGATGACGGCCCGCAGAGGGCCCTTCGAGGCCTTTGCGGGTCCTGTCGACGGCCATGCCGCTCACCTCTTCAGGCGTCCGGTTGGGTGTCGATTGAGTAACAGACCTTGATGTGAGGCAAAATCTCCGCCTCGGGTCGGGCACAACTCCGACCGCTCACGCGTTACGTGCGCTGAGACACCACAGCAACCCGGAGGGGGAGAGCACCATGGCAACGGATTACGACACGCCACGCAAGACCGATGACGACGCCAACGAGGACAGCATCGAAGAGCTGAAGGCCCGGCGGAACGACAAGGCCGCCTCCAGCGTCGACGTCGACGAGTTCGAGCAGGCAGAGGGGCTGGAGCTGCCCGGAGCGGATCTCTCCAACGAGGAGCTTTCCGTCCGCGTGCTGCCCCGGCAGCAGGACGAGTTCACCTGCATGAGCTGCTTCCTCGTGCACCACCGCTCACAACTGGCGGAGGAGAAGAACGGCCAGCCGATCTGCCGCGACTGCGCGGCCTGATCGCCGGCCGGCAGCCGGCGTTCGGAGTCCCGACGATGGTCGGACCCCCGACGACCAGCGCCCGGACGGCCGTGCGTCCCCGCACGGCGGCCGGGCACGCGCACGCAGCGGAGCGAGGCCGGCCGGCCTCGCTCACCTTCGTGTGTGAGGCCGGCCCGTTCCGGTGTGAGGCCGACTCGGCCGCCACGACCGTCCACGGCCCCGGCCGTGCGGCGTCCGGATCCGGTACACGATCCCCAGAGACCCGACGACGACCGAAGAGGACAGCGGGCGTCCCTGGGAGACGTGGCCGACCGACCGGACCCGACCGGTCTCAGCCGCCGGTCGCCGACCCGTGTCCCGACTCCGCCCGGGCCGCCTCCAGCGCCGCGACCAGGCGCGCCGGCCGCCGCGTGGACAGGTACAGGTAGGGCGTCGGATCGTCCGGGTCGACGACCTCCACCCGGACCGCCGTCGGCACGTACGACCGCAGCAGCATGAACGCCCTCGGGTCCGCCTTGAACGTCCGCCAGGCGTGGCTCTCCTCCCGGTCCAGCGCCTCGGCCTCGCCGAGCGCCGTCACCGGGACACGCGCGTCCCCCGCCAGCAGCGAGCCGGCCACCACCCGCAGCCGCGCGGAGCCGTACACGCTCACCACGGCCGCCGCGGTACCACCGGCCGCGACCAGCCCGACAAGGCTCGGCAACACTCCCAGGGGGAGCAGGGTCAGCCCGATGCCGACCCCGCACAGCGCGGCCGTCAGCCACCAGGTACCGGGAGCGGTGAGGCGTTCGTCGTAGTGCTGCATGCCTCCAGCTTGGCACGCGGACCCACCGGTGCCCCCGGCGGCGGTAGGGTCTGGACTCGTGACAGCACCAAAGACCTCGCTCGTGCCGCCTGCTGAGGCCGTTCCACCGGTTCGCCACCCCGACGCGCCGGCCCCCGGGGAGCCCATCGGGTCCCACTACGACCAGTGTTTCGGCTGCGGCTCCGGCCAGCCCCACGGCCTCCAGTTGGCCGCCCGGGCCGGTGACGGCGTCAACGTCACCGCCGAGTTCACCGTGCGTCCCGAGCACCAGGGCGCGCCCGGCCTCGCGCACGGCGGCGTGCTGGCCACCGCGCTCGACGACACGCTCGGCTCGCTGAACTGGCTCATGCACGTCATCTCGGTGACCGGCCGACTGGAGACGGACTTCCTCCGCCCGGTGCCCGTCGACACCGTCCTCCACCTCGACGCCGAGGTCACCGCCGTGCACGGTCGGAAGATCTACTGCACCGCCACCGGTCGGATCGGCGGCCCCGAAGGCCCGGTGGCCGTACGCGCGGACGCGGTGTTCATCGAGGTGAAGGTCGAGCACTTCGTCAACAACGGCCGTCCGGAGGAGATCCAGGCCGCGATGAGCGACCCGGACCAGGTCCGCCGGGCCCGCGCCTTCGAGGTGAACCCGTGACCGCCCGCCCGCACGTCGAGGTGCTCATCCAGCGGATCGACCCCGAGGTCCCGCTGCCCGCCTACGCGCACCCGGGCGACGCCGGCGCCGACCTGGTCACCACCGAGGCCGCCGAACTCGCCCCCGGCGAGCGCGCGGTCCTGCCCACCGGCGTCTCCATCGCCCTGCCCGACGGCTACGCGGCCTTCGTGCACCCGCGCTCGGGCCTGGCCGCCCGGTGCGGCGTCGCGCTGGTGAACTCACCCGGCACGGTCGATGCCGGGTACCGTGGAGAGATCAAGGTGATCGTGGTCAACCTCGACCCGCGCGAGAGCGTGCGGTTCGAGCGGTTCGACCGCATCGCCCAACTGGTCGTCCAACAGGTCGAGAAGGTGCGTTTCCACGAGGTCTCGGAGCTGCCGGGCTCGGCCCGTGGCGCCGGCGGCTTCGGCTCGACCGGCGGCCACCCCGGTGCTCGGGCAGCCGGTGGCGCCCCCTCGGGGCCGGCCGGCGCTGTTGGCTCTGCACAGCACAACTCATACGCTGCGGTCGGCGCGGACGAGACCGCCGACCTGAAGGGACAGTGACGTGTTCGGACGTCGAAAGCGGGACGAGAAGCCCAAGGGCGTCTCGGACGACATCGAGGCCACCGAGGCCACCGAGACCACCGACGAGGACGCCGACGGCAACGGCGTCGACGAGGCCGCGCGGGTCAAGCTGCCTCCCGCCCCCCGCCCCGACGGCCCCTGGGACCTCTCCGAGGTGAGCGAGCCCGACAAGGGCCGCGTCGACCTGGGCGGCCTGTACGTGCCCGGCGTGGAGGGCATGGAGCTGCGCGTGGAGGTCGCCGGCGACGCGATCGTCGCGGCCACCGTCGTCCTGCGGGACAGCGCCGTCCAGCTCCAGGCATTCGCCGCGCCCAGGCGGGAGGGCATCTGGGACGAGGTCCGCGAGGAGATCGCCTCCGGGATCACCCAGCAGGGCGGTGTCATCGACGAGGTCGAGGGCCCGCTGGGCTGGGAGCTGCGCGCGCAGGTCCCGGTGCAGCTGCCGGACGGCAAGAACGGCGTGCAGGTCGTGCGCTTTGTCGGCGTCGACGGCCCGCGCTGGTTCCTGCGGGGGGTCATCTCCGGCCAGGGCGCCGTGCAGCCGCAGGCCGCGGGCCTGCTGGAGCAGATCTTCCGGGACGCCGTGATCGTCCGCGGCGACGCGCCGATGGCGCCCCGCGACCCGATCGTCCTCAAGCTCCCGGACGACGCCCAGATGGTGCCCGACACCGTCCAGCAGGACGCCTCCGGCAGCGGCTCGCGCTTCGCCGGCGGCATCGACAAGCTCCAGCGCGGCCCGGAGATCAGCGAGATCCGCTGACCACCCGCCGCGCGACCGGGGACGGCCGCCGTGACCCGGTGTCACGGCGGCCGTCCCCCGTCGACTCCCGCCCCGCCGGCGTCTAGGCTCGACCCGGGCACCGTCCCGGCGCACGGCGTACGGGACCGGCTGCGGCGCGGCGACACCCACGGAAGGGGCGCGCCGCGCACACGGGGAACGACGGGGAAGGGGCGGGACGCATGGGCGCGGAACAGCCGATGGTCGAGGTGCGGGACCTCCACCGGTCCTACGGGAGCGGACCCGGCGCGGTGCACGCCCTGCGCGGCGTCTCCCTGACCGTGCCGCGCGGCGAACTCGTGGCCGTCACCGGCCGCTCGGGCTCCGGCAAGACGACCCTGCTCAACCTGGTCGGCGGCCTCGACACGCCCGACTCCGGAGCTGTCACCGTCGACGGCACCGACCTCGGCCACCTCTCCGAGACCGACCGCCTCGAACTGCGCCGCGACCGGATCGGCTACGTCTTCCAGTCGTTCGGCCTGATCCCCATCCTCACCGCCGCCGAGAACGTCGGCGTGCCCCTGCGCCTGCGCCGCGCCGCGCCCGCCGAACGCGACGAGCGTGTCGCGCTGCTGCTGTCGCTCGTCGGCCTCGCCGACCACGCGGAGCAGCGGCCGGGCGAACTGTCCGGCGGCCAGCAGCAGCGGGTGGCGATAGCCCGCGCGCTGGCCAACCGGCCGGCGCTGCTGATCGCCGACGAGCCGACCGGCCAGCTCGACGCCGACACCGGCATGGCGGTCATGGAACTGCTGCGCGCCCTCGTCCACAGCTCCGACGTCACCGCGCTGGTCGCCACCCACGACAGCCGGCTGGTCTCGCTCGCCGACCGGGTGTACGAGCTCCGGGACGGCCGCGCCGAGGAGCCGGCCCGCGCCGCCACCGCAAGCTGAGCCCGCCGGCCACGCACGACGAGGCCGCAGGTCCCAGCGGTGCGCGGGTGCCCGAGAATGGGCGCATGGCACCACGCGGAACACTGCGGATCTACCTCGGGGCGGCGCCCGGCGTGGGCAAGACCCACGCCATGCTCTCCGAGGGGCACCGTCGGGCGGAGCGCGGCACGGACGTCGTCGTCGGCTTCGTCGAGCCCCACTCCCGCCCCCGCACCGAGGCGCTGCTGCACGGCCTGGAGGTCGTGCCGCGCCGCGCCGCCGGCACTCCGGGAGCCGGCGAGATGGACACCGACGCCGTGCTGCGCCGCGCCCCGGCGGTCGCCCTCGTCGACGAGCTGGCACACCACAACACGCCCGGCACGCCCAACGACAAGCGCTGGCAGGACATAGAGCAGCTGCTGGACGCCGGCGTCGACGTCGTCTCCACCCTCAACATCCAGCACCTGGAGTCGCTGGGCGATGTCGTCGAGTCGGTGATCGGCATCCGCGAACGCGAGACCGTGCCGGACGAGGTGGTCCGCCGCGCCGAGCAGGTCGAGCTGGTCGACATGACCCCGCAGGCCCTGCGGCGCCGGCTCGCCCACGGCAACATCCACAGCCCCGACCGCGTCGACGCGGCCCTCTCCGACTACTACCGGCCCGGCAACCTCACCGCGCTCCGCGAACTGGCCCTGCTGTGGACGGCGGACCGGGCCGACGAGTACCTCCAGCAGTACCGCACCGAGCACTCCATCCGCCGCACCTGGCGGGCCCGCGAACGCATAGTCATCGGCCTCACCGGGGGACCGGAGGGCCGCACTCTCATCCGCCGCGCCGCCCGGCTCGCCGCCAAGGCCTCCGGCGGCGAACTCCTGGCGGTCTGCGTCGCCCGCGCGGACGGCCCGACCGAGGCGTCGCCCGGCGAGCTGGAAGTGCAGCGCAGCCTCGTCGAACAGCTCGGCGGCACCTTCCACCAGGTGGTCGGCGACGACGTGCCCCACGCCCTGCTGGACTTCGCGCGCGGCGTCAACGCCACCCAGATCGTGCTCGGTTCCAGCCGCCGACGCCCCTGGCAGTACGTGTTCGGGCCGGGTGTCGGGGCGACCGTGGCCGGCGAGTCCGGTCCCGACCTCGACGTGCACATCGTCACCCACGAGGAGGCCGCCAAGGGCCGGGGACTGCCGCTGGTGGGCGGCCGGGGACTGCGCCGCGGCCGGCTCATCGGCGGCTGGCTGACAGCCCTGGCCGCGCCGCTGCTGCTGACCGCACTGCTGATCGGCCTCGACCCCACGGTCGGGCTGACCAACACCGTGCTGCTCTTCCTGGCCGTGTCGGTGGCCGCCGGCTTCACCGGCGGGGTGCTGCCGGCGCTGACCTCCGCCGCGCTGTGCTCGGTGCTGCTGCACTACTACTTCACCGAACCCGTCCGCACCTGGCGGATCGACGACCTCCAGGACGTCATCACGCTGGTCAGCTTCTTCGGCGCCTCCGCCGCCGTCGGCCTGGTCGTCGACCTGGCGCTGCGGCGTGCCCGGCAGGCGGCCAGGCTGCGCGCCGAGTCGCAGGTGCTTGCCATGCTCGCCGGCGGCGTGCTGCGCGGCGACGACTCGCTTCAGGCCCTGCTGGAACGCGTGCGGGAGACGTTCGGCATGGAGGCCGCCGCGCTGCTGGAGAGAAGGGCCGACCACGGGCCGTGGAACTGCGTCGCCAGCGTCGGCCTGCCGCGCCACGGCCGCCCGCTGGCCAGCCCGGAGGACGGCGAGACCGACATGCCGGTCGGCGACCACCTGATGCTCGTCCTCTCCGGCCGTCTGCTCCCGGCGGCCGACCGCCGGGTGCTGGCCGCGTTCGCCGCCCAGGCCGTCGGCGTGCTCGACCGCCAGCGGCTGCGCCACGAGGCCGGCGAGGCGCGCCGGCTCGCCGAGGGCAACCGCATCCGCACCGCCCTGCTCGCCGCCGTCAGCCACGACCTGCGCACCCCGCTGGCGGCCATCAAGGCCGCCGTCACCTCGCTGCGCTCCACCGACGTCGCCTGGTCCCCGGAGGACGAGGCGGAGCTGCTGGAGGCCATCGAGGACGGCGCCGACCGGCTCGACCACCTGGTGGGCAACCTGCTGGACATGTCCCGCCTGCAGACCGGCACCGTCACCCCGCTGATCCGGCGGACCAACCTGGACGAGGTGGTGCCCAAGGCGCTCGGCGGCGTCCCGGAGGACAGCGTCCGCCTGGAGATCCCCGAATCCCTCGCCCTGGTCGCCGTCGACCCGGGCCTGCTGGAACGCTCGGTGGCCAACATCGTGGAGAACGCCGTCAAGTACAGCCCGCCCGGCGAGCGGGTCAAGGTCTCCGCCAGCAGACTGCGCGACAGGGTCGAGCTGCGGGTCACCGACCGCGGCCCCGGTGTGCCCGACAGCCACAAGGAACGCATCTTCGAGCCCTTCCAGCGGCACGGCGACGCGCCGCGCGGCGCCGGCGTCGGGCTCGGTCTCGCCGTCGCCCGGGGCTTCGCCGAGGCCATGGGCGGCAGCCTGGAGGCGGAGGACACCCCCGGCGGCGGCATGACCATGGTCCTGACCCTGCCCGTCGCCGACCCGGCCCGCTCCCGCACCACCACCGAACCGCCGGCGAAGGCGTCGCTGTGACCCCTCGTCAGGCAACCGCCGCCGCCCGTGTCAGGAAGGGAAGCCCGCACATGACGTCCAGGCACCGCGTGCTCGTGGTCGACGACGAGCCGCAGATCGTCCGCGCCCTGGCCATCAACCTCCGCGCCAGGGAGTACGAGGTGGACACCGCCGGAGACGGCGCCACCGCGCTGGGGCTCGCCGCCGACCGCCGCCCCGACGTGATCATCCTGGACCTCGGGCTGCCGGACATGGACGGCGTCGAGGTGATCAGGCGGGTCCGCGAGTGGACCAGGGTGCCCATCCTGGTGCTCTCCGCCCGCCAGACGTCCGACGAGAAGGTCAAGGCACTCGACGCGGGCGCCGACGACTACGTCACCAAGCCGTTCGGCATGGACGAACTGCTGGCCCGACTGAGGGCGGCCGTCCGCCGCGCGGAACCCGCCCCGGACACCAGCGAGCCCGTCCTGGTGGAGACCGAGCGGCTGAGCATCGACCTGGGCGCCAAGAAGGTCCGCAGGGACGGCGCCGACGTCCGCCTCACCCCCACCGAGTGGCACCTGCTGGAGGTGCTGGTGCGCGCGAGCGGCCGGCTCGTCAGCCAGAAGCAGTTGCTGCAGGAGGTCTGGGGCCCCGCCTACCAGACCGAGACCAACTACCTGCGCGTCTACATGGCCCAGCTCCGCCGCAAGCTGGAGGCCGACCCCTCGCACCCGAGGCACTTCATCACCGAACCGGGCATGGGCTACCGCTTCGAACGCTGATCCGGGACACGGCGCCGCCGTCCCGCGCCGGGGCACTCACGTGCCCCTCCTCACGTCCGCCGCGGTGGCCGGACACCGCGGACCCCCGGGTAACCTGGCCGATATGGGTAGCCTCAGCGGAGCCGAGAAACGGACGGGCCGGATACGCCGTCTGATGGACCGGTTCCAACCAGCGGAAGAGCGACCGGAGATCCGCTCCGACCTGGGCAGTGCCGAAGCCGTCAGCGGGTGCACGCCCATCTGCGACTGCGCCGACCGGCAGGTCGTCAAGGTGACCGGGACGCTGCGTACGGTTACACTCCGGGCCCGGGCCGGCGTGCCCGCGCTGGAGGCGGAGCTCTTCGACGGCTCCGCGTCGCTGCACCTGGTCTGGCTCGGCCGCAGGTCCATCGCGGGAATCGCGCCGGGCCGCGCCATGATCGCCTCGGGCCGGATCGCCATGAGCCACGGACGGCCCGTACTGTTCAACCCCAAGTACGAGCTGCGACCCCTGGGACAGGAGTAGCGGGTGACCCCACTCGACAAGCCCACAGCGGACCCGGCGCCGGCCGCCGACACCGAGGTGACGAAGGCGGCCTTCCTGGAGGCGTTCGGCGGCGTGCGCGGGATGGTCGAGACGACCGTGCCCGGGCTCGTCTTCGTGCTGAGCTACACCGTCAACCGGGACATCCACGTCTCGGCCATCGCGGCGCTCTGCCTCTCCGCCGTGATGGCCCTGCTGCGGCTGGCCCGGCGGGACACCGTCAAGCACGCCTTCAGCGGGGTCTTCGGCGTCGCCATCGGCGCCGTCTTCGCGATGATGTCCGGCGACGCGAAGAACTTCTACCTGCCCGGCATGCTCTACACCCTGGGCCTGGCCGTGGCCTACCTGGCCAGCTCGGCCGCCGGCTGGCCGCTGCTCGGGCTCATCCTGGGCCCGCTGTTCCGGGAGAACCTCTCCTGGCGCACCCGCAACCCCGGCCGCAAGGCCGCCTACACCAAGGCCAGCTACGCCTGGGGCCTGGTGCTGCTCGCCAAGTCGGCGATCACCTTCCCGATCTACTTCTGGGGCGACGCCACCCAGCTCGGCTGGCTGCGGGTGGCGCTCGGCATCCCGCCGTTCCTGCTCTGCGTCTACCTGACCTGGATCTTCCTGGCCAAGGCGCCCGCCCCCATCGACGTCATCGCCGAGATGGAGGCCGAGGAGGAGCGGGAACGCGCCGCCGAAGCCGCCGCCAAGGCCGCCGGTGAGCCGCAGGCCGCCGGGGAGGCGGCCGCCAGGGCCGACGCCGCCGCCGACGCCGCCGCGCGGGCGGAGGCCACCGCACGCCCTGCGGCCGAAGGCCGCAAGGCCGCCGGCGAGGGCTGAGCCCCCAGCGGAGGAACGCGGCGTCAGCAGCAGAACGTGGCGCCGACCCGGTGAACGATCCGGGTCGGCGCCGCGTTTGCGTCCTCGTGCGGCGAGGCGGCCAGAGGCGGCCGGAAGAGGCCAGCGGCGGCTATCGGGGCACCGACAGCAGCGCCTCCAGCTCCTCCTCGCGTTCCGGCGCCGCGACGAACAGCAGCTCGTCGCCCGACTGGAGCACGTCGTCGGGCTGCGGCGCGATGACCTTGTTGCCCCGGATGATCGTCACCAGCGCGGTATCCCGGGGCCACGCCACGTCGCCGCACCGGGAGCCGGACAGCGGGGCCTCCGGCGGCAGCGTCAGCTCCACCAGGTTCGCCTCGCCCTGGCTGAAACGCATCAGCCGGACCAGGTCGCCGACGCTGACCGCCTCCTCCACCAGCGCCGACATCAGCCGCGGCGTGGAGACGGCGACGTCCACGCCCCACGCCTCGTTGAAGAGCCACTCGTTGCGCGGGTCGTTCACCCGCGCCACGACCCGCGGCACGCCGTACTCGGTCTTCGCGAGCAGCGACACCACCAGGTTCACCTTGTCGTCGCCCGTCGCCGCGATCACCACGTTGCAGCGCTGCATGCCGGCCTCGTCCAGCGAGGCGATCTCACAGGCGTCGGCCAGCAGCCACTCCGCCTGCGGCACGCCCTCGACCGATATCGCCTTGGGCGCCTTGTCGATCAGCAGCACCTCGTGCCCGTTCTCCAGCAGCTCGCCCGCGATCGAACGGCCGACCGCGCCGGCCCCCGCGATGGTCACCCTCATGCCGCACCGCCTTCCGACCGCCGCGGGCCCCGGTCGAACACGGCCTCCACCCTGCCGACCTCGTCACTGCGCATCATCACGTGCACGAGATCACCCTCCTGTAGGACGGTCTCCGCGTTCGGCAGCAGCGCCTCGCCCATCCGGGTGATGAAGGCGATGCGCGCGCCGGCCTCCTGTTGCAGCCGCCCGGCCAGCTCCCCGACCCACGCGGGGGAGAGGTACACCTCGGCGAGCTGTACCGCGCCCGTCGGGTCGCGCCACAGCGGCTCCGCCCCCGACGGCAGCAGCCGCCGCAGCATCTGCCCGGCCGTCCAGCGGACCGTCGCCACCGTCGGGATGCCGAGCCGCTGGTACACCTCCGCGCGTCGCGGGTCGTAGATGCGGGCTGCCACGTTCTCCACGCCGAACATCTCGCGCGCCACCCGGGCCGAGATGATGTTCGAGTTGTCGCCGCTGCTGACGGCCGCGAACGCGCCGGCCTCCTCGATCCCGGCCTCGCGCAGCACCTGCTGGTCGAAGCCCAGCCCGGTCACGCGCCGGCCCCGGAAGCCGCTGCCGAGCCGCCGGAAGGCCGCCGGGTCCTGGTCGATGACCGCGACGCTGTGGCCCTGGCCCTCCAGCGTCTGGGCCAGCGCGGCGCCGACCCGCCCGCACCCCATGATGACGATGTGCATGAGGCCGCTACCTCGCACCTTCCTGCTGCCTGACTGAACACGGCTGACTCGGCGGGTCCGTTCCGTCCCCCGGGCGGTCGCGAGTCAGACCGTGACAGTAACGCTACTCGCCCCCGGCCCGCCCGGCGGCTCCACGCTCACTGGGTGGAACGCCGTGTTCCGCGCGCGGGCCCTCGGCCACGGACCTCCCGCCCGCCGCGGGCCCGTTCGCCTCAGGCCCGCTGGCCCC
>NZ_WMLF01000107.1 GCF_014156695.1 Streptomyces durbertensis
GTCCTCCCGCCAAGGGCCGCGGCATAGGCTGAGGGGATGCAGGAGCAGTACGTCACCCTCGCCCGGCCGGGCGTCCACGAGAGCGAGATCAACCGCTCCCGCTTCATCTGCGCCCTGGCCCCCGCCGGCAGCGAGGAGGAGGCGAGGGCCTTCGTCGACCGGGTGCGGGCCGAGCATCCCGGCGCGACCCACAACTGCTTCGCGTACGTCATCGGCGCCGACGGCCGCGTCCGCAAGTCCAGCGACGACGGCGAACCGGGCGGCACGGCCGGGCTGCCCATGCTCCAGATGCTGCTCCGCCGCGAGGTGCGCAACGTCGTCGCCGTCGTCACCCGCTACTTCGGCGGGACGAAGCTCGGCGCCGGAGGGCTGATCCGCGCCTACGGCGGTGTGGTCGGCGAGGCCCTGGACGCCGTCGGCACGGTCACCCGCCACCGCATGCGGCTGGTCACGGTGGTCACCGACCACCAGCGCGCCGGCAAGGTGGAGAACGAGCTGCGCGCCACCGGCCGCCACGTGCGGGAGGTCCGCTACGCCGCCGGTGTCAGCATCGAGGTCGGTCTGCCCGAGGCCGACCTGCCGGCCTTCCAGGCCTGGCTCGCCGACCTCACCGCCGGCACCGCCCGCACCGAACTCGGCGGCGAGACCTACCACGCCTGAGCCCGGGCCGTCCGCCGGGTGCCGCGCCCCGGGGCGGGTGATGTCAGTGCCCGCGCGTAGGGTTCGTGACCATGCGTCTGCTGCACACCTCCGACTGGCACCTGGGCCGTGGATTCCACCGGGTGAGCCTGCGCGACGCCCAGGAGAGGTTCCTCGACCACCTCGTCGCCACCGTGCGCGAGGAGAAGGTCGACGCGGTGCTCGTGGCCGGCGACGTCTACGACCGCGCCGTGCCGCCGCTGTCCGCCGTCGAGCTGTTCGACGACGCGCTGCACCGGCTCGGCGCGCTGGGCGTGCCCACGGTCATGATCTCCGGCAACCACGACTCCGCCCGCCGGCTGGGCGTCGGTGCCGGGCTGCTCGGCCGGGCCGGCGTCCACCTGCGCACCGACCCGGCCGGCTGCGCCACCCCCGTACTGCTCTCCGACGAGCACGGCGAGATCGCCTGCTACGGCCTGCCCTACCTGGAACCCTCCCTGGTCAGAACGGAGTTCGACGTCGAGCAGCCCGGCCACGCGGCCGTGCTCGGCGCCGCGATGGACCGGGTGCGGACCGATCTCGCCACCAGGCCGGCTACCCGCTCGGTGGTGCTGGCGCACGCCTTTGTCGTCGGCGGCGAGCCCTGCGACAGCGAACGCGACATCACCGCCGGCGGCGTGGCCGCCGTCCCGGCCGGCGTCTTCGACGGCGTCGACTACGTGGCCCTCGGACATCTCCACGGCTGCCAGACGCTGTCCGAACGCGTCCGGTACTCCGGCTCGCCGCTCGCCTACTCCTTCTCCGAGGCCGACCACCGCAAGAGCATGTGGCTCGTCGACCTCGGCCCCGACGGGCGGCCGCACGCCGAGCGGATCGACTGCCCGGTCCCGCGCCGGCTGGCCCGGGTACGCGGCCGGATCGACGACCTGCTCGCCGACCCCACGCTCGCCCCGCTGACCGACGCCTGGCTGGAGGTCACGCTGACCGACGCGGTCCGGCCCGCCGACGCGATGGCCCGCCTCGCCGAGCGCTTCCCCCATGTGCTGAACCTGGTCTTCGAACCCGACGCCGACGACCCGGCCGGCGCCCTCGGCTACGCGGACCGGCTCCGTGGCCGCGACGACCACCAGATCACCGCCGACTTCGTCGCCCACGTCCGCGGCGGCCGGGGCCCCGACGAGGCGGAGCGCGCCCTGCTGCGGGACGCGCTGGAGACCGCCCGGGTCGACGCGGCTGCGCGGGAGGCGGCCTCATGAGGCTGCACCGGCTCACCCTCCGCGCCTTCGGCCCGTTCGCCGGCACCGAGCACGTCGACTTCGACGCGCTCTCCACCGCCGGCCTCTTCCTGCTGCACGGCGCCACCGGGGCCGGCAAGACGTCCGTACTGGACGCCGTCTGCTACGCGCTCTACGGAGCCGTGCCCGGGGCCCGGCAGGCCTCGCGGGGCCGGGTACGGCTGCGCAGCGACCACGCCGCGCCCACCGACCCGACGGAGGTCGTCCTCGAACTGACCGTCGGCGGGCGCCGGTTGGAGATCACCCGCCGCCCCGAGCAGAGCCGCCCCAAACGCCGGGGCGGTGGCACCACTGTCGACAAGGCCCAGACCCTGCTGCGCGAGTACCGCACGGCCACCGGCGACTGGCGCGCGCTCAGTCGCTCCCACCAGGAGGTCGGGGAGGAGGTGCGCGGTCTGCTCGGAATGAGCCGCGAGCAGTTCTGCCAGGTGGTGCTCCTTCCCCAGGGAGACTTCGCGCGTTTCCTGCGTTCGGGCGCCGAGGAACGCGCCCAGCTCCTCGGCCGGCTCTTCGACACCTCCCGCTTCACCGCCGTCGAGCAGCGGCTCGCCGACGAGCGTGCCACCGCCCAGCGGGCACTGCGCTCCGCCGACGAGAAGCTGCTCGCCCTCACCCAGCGCATGTGGCAGGCCGTCGCGGAGGAGGACGGCCGTCCCGCCGCCGGGCTCCTCCCGCCGCCCGAGCCCACCACCGGCGAGGCGGGCCTGGCCGACGCCGTCCTCCGGTGGGCCGCCCACGCGAGGGAGCACGCCGCCGAACGGGCCGCCCGCGGCCGGGTCGCCAGGTCCGACGCCGAGGCGGCGCACACCGCCGCCCGACAGGACCTCGCCGAACTCGCCGAGACGGCCCGCAGGCAGCGCCGCCACGCCGACGCGCTGGCCCGTGCCGGGGTGCTGGCGGACGCGGCCGAGGAACGGGAGCGGCTTCGGCAGGCCCTCGCCCGCAGCCGGGCCGCCGAACAGGTCGTCCCGCTGCTGCGGCTGCGGGACGACGCGGCCGACGAGCACCGTGCGGCCGAACACGCCGAGCGGGACGCCCGCGCCGCCCTGCCGGAACCCCACCGCGACGCCGCAGCCGAACACCTCACCGAGGCCGAACACCGGGCCAGATCGCGGCTCGGCGCGCTCGCCGCCGCCCGCCGCGCAGCCGAGCGTGCGAACCGTCTCACCGCCGAACTCGCCCGCCTGGAGCGGCAGGCGGAGGCAGACGAGACACAACTGGCCGATGCGGAGCGGTGGCTGGCGGACTGGCCGGCACTGCAGGAGCAACTGCGCCGCCGGGTGGCGGACGGCCAGGAGGCCGCCGCCGACGCCACCCGGCTCACCGCCGAGCTGGAGACCGCCCGGCGCCGCGCCCGGGCCGCCGCCGAACGCGACCGGCTCACCGGCGAACTCGACACCGCGGAGGCCGCCCTGCTGCTCGCCAGGGAGGCCGCCGCCACCGCCCGCGACCGCTGGCTGGACCACCGCGAGCGCCGACTGCTGGGCATCGCCGCCGAACTCGCCGCGCACCTCACCCCGGGAGAGCCGTGCGGCGTGTGCGGCAGCCCCGACCATCCGGCCCCGGCGGGGGAGAGCGCCGACCATGTGAGCCGCGCGGACGAGGACCGCGCGCTGGCCGGACACCGTGCCGCCGAGGAGCGACGGGAGGCCGCCCAGCGGGCGCTGGACGAGGTGCGCCGCCGCAGGCGGAGCGAGACGGAACAGGCGGGTGACACCTCCCTGCCCGATCTTCGCGCCGACGTGGAACGGCTCAGCGCGGAGCTCGCCGCCGCCGAGCGGGCCGCCGGCCAGGCGGGCCCCGCCCGGCAGGCGCTCGAACGAGCGGAACGGGAGTACAACGCCCGGCTCGCCGCGCGCCGCGAGGCCGGCGACCGGGTGGCCGCGCACACCTCCCGCCGCGAGGCGCTGCTCGCCGAACGCGACGCCCTGGCAGCCGAGTTCGACGAGCCGTCCCCGGCGGGCGGCGGGGGAGGGGGCGTGGCCGAGCGGGCCGAGGCGCTGGCCCGGCTGGCCGACGCGCTGGCCGCCGCCGCGGCGGCCGTGGAACGCGCCGGCGCCGCCGCCGACCGGGCCAAGGAGGTGGACGCCCGCCTCGACGACGCCGTGTGGCGGGCGGGTTTCCACTCCGCGGCCGAGGCCGCCGCCGCGCTGCTGCCGGAGTCCCGCCAGCGCGAGGTGCTGCGACGGCTCGACGAGTGGCAGGGCGAGGAGCGGGCACTGGCGGCCGAGTTCGCCGACGAGAGGCTGCGGGCCGCGGCCGCGCTGCCGCCTGTCGACCTCCCGGTCGCCGAGGCCCGCGCGGCACGGGCCGAGCGGCTGCTGCGCGCGGCCGACACAAGGGCCGCCGCCGCGGACACCGCTCACCGCGCCCTGACCCGCCTCTCCCGTGAGGCCACCGCCGGCGCCCGGGCCGTCGCCCCGTTGCGGCGCCGCGCCGACCGGATCAGCCGGCTCGCGACGCTCACCGCCGGCACCTCCACCGAGAACAGCCGCCGGATGCGGCTGGAGTCCTATGTGCTGGCCGCCCGCCTCGAACAGGTCGCCGCCGCGGCCGGCGTCCGGCTGCACCGCATGTCCGCCGGCCGTTACACGCTGGTGCACTCCGACGAACTCGCCACCCACGGCGCGAGATCGGGGCTCGGGCTGCACGTGGTGGACGCCTGGACGGGCCGTGAGCGGGACACCGCCACGCTCTCCGGGGGCGAGACGTTCTCCGCCTCGCTGGCGCTCGCGCTCGGCCTCGCCGACGTGGTCGCCGAGGAGGCCGGCGGGACCCGGCTGGACACCCTCTTCATCGACGAGGGTTTCGGCACCCTCGACGAGGAGACGCTGGAGGAGGTGCTGTCAGTCCTGGACGCCCTGCGTGAACGCGACCGCAGCGTGGGCATCGTCAGTCACGTGGCGGAGCTGCGGCTGCGCGTGCCCGCCCAGCTGGAGGTCGTCAAGCACCGGCACGGCTCCACCCTCCGGCACCGCGTGTGACCTGACAGCGGCGCCGGCCGGCGGCGCGAACGGTGGACGCCCACCCCCGCGCCGCCGACGCCCGCTCACAGCGCGGACAGCTCCGCCACCAGGTCGTCCAGCCCGAGCGACCCCAGCGACAGCGCCGCCATGTGCCAGGACTTCGCGTCGAACGCCGCGCCGTGCGCGCGGCGGGCCGCGTCCCGCCCGGCCAACCAGGCCCGCTCGCCCAGCTTGTAGCCGATGGCCTGCCCCGGCAGCCCCAGGTAGCGCACCAGCTCGCTCTCCACGAAGTCCGCCGGACGGCCGCTGTGCGCGCCGAAGAACTCCTGCGCCAGCTCGGGCGTCCAACGCTCACCCGGCCGGAACGGCGAGTGCGTGGGGATGGCCAGCCCCAGGTGCATGCCGATGTCGACGATGACCCGGGTGGAGCGCATCATCTGCGCGTCCAGGTAGCCCAGCCGGCGCTCGGCGTTGTGCAGGAAGCCGAGTTCGTCCATCAGCCGCTCCGCGTACAGCGCCCAGCCCTCCATGTTGGCGCTGACCCCGCCGGCCGTGGTCTGGTACCGGGAGAGCCGGTCGGCGACGTGCACCCACTGGGCGAGCTGGAGGTGGTGTCCCGGCACCCCCTCGTGGTACCAGGTGCTCACCAGGTCGTAGACGGGGAAGCGGGTCTGGCCCATCGTCGGCAGCCAGGTACGGCCCGGCCTGGAGAAGTCCAGGGACGGCGGGGTGTAGTAGGGCGCGGCGGCCCCGCCCGGCGGTGCGATCCGCGACTCCACCCGGCGGACCCGGTCGGCGAGGTGGAAGTGGGTGCCGTCCAGCGCCGATACGGCCTCGTCCATCAGGTCCTGCAGCCAGGCGCGTACCTCGTCCACGCCCTCCACGGCCTCGCCGTGGTCGTCGAGGTGGCGCAGCACGTGCCAGGGGTCGGTGGCGTCGGGCAGGATCTTGCCGGCCTCGGCCCGCATCTCCGCGTGGATGCGGTGGTACTCCGACCAGCCGTACTCGTAGGCCTCCTCCAGGTCGAGGTCGGTGCCGTTCCAGTACCGGGTCCAGCGGGCGTACCGTTCGCGGCCGACGGTCTCCGGGGCTCCCCGGACCCCTGGGGCGTAGGTGTCGGCGAGCCAGTCGCGCAGTTCGGCGAGGGCCCGCGTCGCCTCGGTCGCCGCCGAGGCGAGGTCCGCCCGCAGGGGTTCGGGCCCGTCGGCCACGAAGGCCCCGAACCAGCCTTCGCCCCTCAACCACTCGGTCAACTGCCCGAGCACCGTCTCCACCTGGCGCGGACCGGCCGGCAGGTCACGCCGCAGGCCCTCCGCCAGCGAGGCACGGTAGCCGGCGAGGGCGTCCGGCACGGCCCGCAGCCGGCGCGCCACGTCTCGCCAGTCCTGCTCGTTCTCGGTGGGCATCACGGTGAAGACGGTGCGTACCGAGTGCAGCGGCGAACTGAGGTTGCTGACGGCACGCAGCTCCTCCCCGGCGTCGTGCACGGCCAGCTCGGCGGTCAGCCGCTCGTGCAGCAGCCGGGCGCAGCGGCGCTCGGTGCCGTCGTCGTCGGCGGGCAGCCCGGTCGCCTCCAGGGTGCGCAGCGTCCGCCGCCGCAGCTCGGCGAGTTCGGTGAGCCCGTCGGGGGAGAAGTCGGGGAGGCGGCCCTCGTCGTCGGCGATCCCCAGGTAGGTGCCCGCGACGGGGTCGAGCGCGACCAGCTCGCCCACGTAGCGGTCGGCCACGTCGCGCGGCAGCGGCGCCGTTTCTGTTGTCTGCGTGGTGTCGGACATACGCTCATCCTCGTACGGAAGCGCGCCCGCCGTCACCCACTCCCCCTGTTACGTCGCCGCGGCGCCCGGCGGCAACAGCGGACCGCAGGACCACTGTTGGAAGATGAGCCTGGTCTCCACCCGGGCCACCTCCTTGTGCGAGGTGAACTCGTCGAGCACCAGCCGCTGGAGGTCGGCGGCGTCCACCACGGCGACGTGCACGAGGTAGTCGTCGGGCCCGGTCAGGTGGAAGAGCGAGAGGGACTCCGGCAGGGCCCTGACCCGCTCGACGAACGGGCCGATCAGCTCCCGCCGGTGCGGGCGCACCTGCACGGACAGCAACGCCTCCAGGGAGCGGCCGAGCTTGGCCGGATCGAGCCGCAGCGCGTGCCCGAGGATCACGCCGCCCCGCCGAAGCCTGCTCACCCGGTCCAGGCAGGTGGAGGGCGCCACGCCCACGGCGGCCGCCAGATCCCGGTACGTGGTCCGGGCGTCGTTCTGGAGGAGACGCAGAATCTCCAGATCCACCGGGTCAAGAGTGAGAGAATCGGCCATCTGTCGAACGTAGCACGGCGTCCATCCGCTACGGGCCGGTAGCTGTTCAGTATGCCGCCATGGACACCACACCGCGCTCACTGGCCACCGAGGCTGTGCACGCCGGTCGCGAAGACCTCGCCGACCTCGGGCTGCACGCCGCCCCCCTGGACCTGTCCACCACCTACCCCAGCCGGGACGTCGCCGCCGAGGCCGCGCGTCTGGACGAGTTCGCCGCCACCGGGGCGCGCATGGAGGGCCCGCCGGTCTACGCCCGGCTGGACAACCCCACGGTCGCCCGGTTCGAGGACGCGCTCGCCCGCCTGGAGGGCACGGACACCGCCGTGGCCTTCGCGAGCGGCATGGCCGCCCTCAGCGCGGTGCTGCTGCTGCGCGCCAGCGCCGGGCTGCGGCACGTGGTCGCCGTCCGCCCGCTGTACGGCTGCAGCGACCACCTGCTGACCAGCGGGCTGCTGGGCACGGAGGTCACCTGGACCGACCCGGCCGGCGTCGCGGACGCGATCCGTCCCGACACCGGCCTGGTCATGGTCGAGACACCCGCCAACCCGACGCTCGCCGAGGTCGACCTGCGGGCGCTCGCCCACTCCTGCGGCTCGGTACCGCTGCTGGTCGACAACACCTTCGCCACCCCGGTGCTCCAGCGCCCGGTCGAGCACGGCGCGCGCCTGGTGATGCACAGCGCCACCAAGTACCTCGGCGGTCACGGCGACGTCCTCGGCGGCGTGGTGGCGTGCGACGAGGAGACGGCACGCGGCCTGCGGCAGATCCGCTTCGCCACCGGCGGCGTGCTGCACCCGCTCGCCGGCTACCTGCTGCTCCGAGGCCTGTCCACGCTGCCGGTGCGGGTGAGGGCCCAGTCGGCCACCGCGGCCGAGCTCGTCCGCCGGCTCGCCGAGGACCCCCGCGTGACCCGGGTCCACTACCCGCGGCTCGGCGGGGCCATGATCGCCTTCGAGGTCGCCGGCGACCCCCGGGCGGTCACCGCCGCCGTCCGGCTGATCACCCCCGCCGTCAGCCTGGGCAGCGTCGACACCCTCATCCAGCACCCGGCCTCCATCAGCCACCGGATCGTCGATCCCGGCGACCGCCAGGCCGGCGGCATCAGCGAGCACCTGCTGCGGATGTCGGTCGGCCTGGAGGACGTCGAGGACCTGTGGCGCGACCTCGACCAGGCGCTCAGAGCCGCCGATCGGCAGCCGGCGCGGACACCGGTGCCAGCCGCGCGCTGATCACCAGCGTGCCCTCCTCGAACTGGTAGTCCAACGGCAGTCCGAGGCCGCGCATCGTGGCGATCATGGCCGTGTTGGAGGCCCGGGTGACCGCGTAGACGCTCTCGCAGCGGGCCTCCACCGCCAGCGCCACCAGCCGGCGCAGCAGTTCGCCACCGATGCCCCGGCGCTGCCAGTCGTCCTCGATCAGCAGCGCGACCTCGGTCTCGTCGCCGTCCCACAGCAGGTGGCCCATCGCCACCACCCGGCCGGCGGCCGTCTCGGCGACCAGCGTCCGGCCGAACCGGGGGGAGAGCAGGTGGTTCAGGTAGCGGTCGGCGTCACCGGGCGGGCCGTGGTAGCGCATCGACAGGGTGCGGGTGGAGCACCTGGCGTGCATCTCGCGGGTCGCCGGAAGGTCCCTGGTGTCGGCGCGGCGCACGGTGATCTCGCCACCCTCGGCCAGCGGCAGGGTCTCCCGGCGCCTGGGCACCCGCTGACCGAGCCGCGCGTCCAGTTCCACGAGGGCGCGGGCCCGCGCGAACTCGGTCGGGGTGAACGGCAGATGGGGGCGTTCGATGACGATCACACCGCCCGTCGGGTCCGGGAGGCGGATCAGGGTCTCCTCCAGAACACCCTCCGCCGGCACCTCGTCCGCCGGAACGCCCTGCCGGCGGGGGCCCGTCGGGCTCACCGCCGGGATCGACCTTATCGCGCAACGCCCCAGCAGCTCCCTGAGTGCCAGGGGGAGTTCGGAGGCGTCGAGCGCAGTGCGGGTGGCCAGACCGAGCACCCTGGCGGGCGTGTCCACCAGGTCGTGGGCGTCCGCCCGCTCCAGCCACACGTCCCGGCCGCCGGCCGCGGCCACCCCGGCGGTCAGCTCACGCGGGGCGAGCCGCCCCGGCACCCGCAGCAGGAACTCGTCCACCGTGTCGTCGCCCAGCGGGTGGACCTGCAGGGCGAGGATGTCCACGTCGAGCGCGGCCAGCGCGCCGCACAGCGACGCCAGCGAGCCGGGCCGGTCCCGCACGGTCGTCCGCATCCGCCACGGCGCGGTCTCCCCGCGTGACGCCTCCGCGGGCCCGGCCTCCTCGTCGGCCGGCCGGGCCCCGGTATCGGGCGGCGGCGGCCCGTCGCCGTGCCGATGCGACCACCAGGTGTGCAGCGCCGCCGCCACCAGCAGCGCCCCGGCGGAGCCGAGCAGCAGCACGGGTCCGTCCGGGCCGCCCAGGACCGACTTCGCCAGCGTGTCGGCGACCGTGACGGCGGTGAAGAGTGCGGCCAGCTCGACGAGGTCGCGCCGCCAGCGCGAGGAACGCGTCCCCGCGCGCACGCGCCGGACCCGCCGACGGGAGGGTTCTGTGGTCTCTGTGTGTTCGCTCATGTCCACAGCGTGACGGATCGGTGTTGCGTGGTCACCAACGCCCTGTGACGGATGAGTTAAGGGTGACTCCTGTCCGGGTAAGGGTGTTCTGTCCTCGTACCCCCCCGTGCCGGTCGGCGGAGCAGCCGGGCACGGGCTCCTCACTGTCCGACCCGGCCGGGCTGGAGCACCTTGGTGAAGAGCACGGCACCGCCCTGCTCCCGCAGCCGCACCGTGAGTTCGCCCGAGTCCCCGTCGATGTCCACCTGCCCATAGAACTGACCGCCTTGTGAGGGGGGAACGTTCGCCGCCGTCGGCGCCTTGACAAACGGACGGGCGGGTCCGAACGTTCCGTCGAGCGGGACCGCCGGGAAACCACCCGCGTGCAACGGCCCGGTGACGAACTCCCAGAACGGCGCGAAGTCGGTGAACGCCGCACGAGAGGGGTGGTAGTGCTGCGCACTGGTGTGGTGCACGTCGGCGGTCAGCCACACCGTGCCGGTGACCCCGCGTCGCTTCACGAACCGCAGCAGGTCCGCGAACTGCAGCTCCCGGCCCAGCGGCACGCCCGGATCGCCCTGCGCCACGGCCTCGAAGTCGGTCGCCCCGTCGGCCACCACCAGACCGATCGGCAGATCCGAGGCGATCACCTTCCACACCGCCCGCGACGCGGCCAACTCCCGCTTCAGCCAGGCGAGCTGGTGCGCGCCCAGCAAGCCCTGCCGTTCGTCGGCCTGCCGGTTGGGCGAGTTCGGATTCCGGTGGGTGCGCAGGTCGAGGACAAAGACGTCCAGCAGCGGGCCGTGCCGCACCGCCCGGTACACCCGGCCGTCCGGGTCGCCCGGGGTGAGCGTGCCCACGGGGAAGTACTCGGCGAACGCCCGCCGGGCACGCGCGGCCAGGACGTCCACGCGCTTCTCCCGGTAGCGCTCGTCGGTGAGGATCTCCCCCGGATACCAGTTGTTGGTCACCTCGTGGTCGTCCCACTGGGCGACCACCGGCACCTGGGCGTTGAACCGCCGCAGGTGGGCGTCGAGCAGGTTGTAGCGGAAGTTGCCCCGGAACTCCTCCAACGTCTCGGCGACCTTCGACTTCGCCTCCGTGGTGACGTTCCGCCACCGCGTGCCGTCCGGCAGCGCCACCACGGGCGCGATCGGGTTGTCGGCGTAGACGGTGTCCCCGCTGTGCAGGAAGAAGTCCGGATCGAGCCGCCGCATCTCCTCGAAGATCGTGAAGCCGTCCAGGTCCGGGTTGATGCCCCAGCCCTGCCCGGCGACGTCCCCCGACCACACGAAGCGCACCCCGTGCCGCCGCCCGGCCGGCGCGGTCCGGAACGTGCCCGGCACCGGCCGGCCCGAACGGCGCGGATCGTCGGGGTCGCTCAGGTGCACCCGGTAGTACACCTGCCGGCCCGGCGGCAGGCCGCGCAGCCGGACGCGGCCGGTGAAGTCGGTGTCCGGACCGAGCAGCGGGCCCGTCCAGCGGCGCGACGCGCGGAACGACTCCGTCGCGGAGGTCTCCACCACCATCCGCGCCGGCCGGTCCGCACGCGTCCACACCACCGCCGAACCGCCGGTCACATCCCCGGCCTGCACCCCGAAGGGCGCCGAGGGCCGTCCCGGCAGCGCCTGCGCCGGCGCGCCGAAGGCGCCCGGCACGGCCAGCGCGGCCGGCAGGGCGAGGGAACCGCGCAGCAGCGCGCGACGCGCCGGACCGAGCGGACGCGGAGGCGGTGTGGAGTGGCTGCTGACCATGCGTTGACGCCTTTCGACTACCCGGGAACGCCGGCCGGCGACACGGTCGCCGGCCGGCTCATCGGCGAGCCCATCGAACACGGTCTCCCACAACGGCGGGCGGCGTCCCGGTGACAGGCCGATGACACCGCGACCACCTCGACTCCCACCACGGGCCGACCCGTCGAGGCCCACGGACCGTCAGCCGGAGCGCGCGTCCACGCACTCCGCGAGCCGTGCGACCGCCTCGGCGAGCCGCCCCGGCGGGAGATGGGCGAAGCCGAGCACCAGCCGCACCGAACCGTCGGCGGCCTCCGGGAGCCCGTGCTCGGCCAACGCCCGCAGTGCCACCCCGCCGCGCGCCGCCCGCTCCACGAACAACGCCGTGGGCCCGTACCGGGCCGGCAGGGTGACGATGGCGTGCAGACCCGCCGCGACCCCGGTGACCCGAGCCGCCG
The DNA here is from genome assembly GCF_014156695.1 of Streptomyces durbertensis. Classification (GTDB taxonomy): domain Bacteria; phylum Actinomycetota; class Actinomycetes; order Streptomycetales; family Streptomycetaceae; genus Streptomyces; species Streptomyces durbertensis. The sequence continues at coordinate 11,972 of NZ_WMLF01000107.1, forward strand.
GGAACCACCGGCCCAGCGCGGCCACCAGCACGTCCCGCCGCTCCCGGTACGCACGCTGGCAGCGGCGCAACTGCCGGTCGTACTCCCCGCGGCGCAGCAGCTCGGCGAGAACCGCCTGGTCCAGGCCCGGGTGCCCCAGGTCGAGCAGGCGCTTGCGGGCCGCCACCGGCTCGACCAGCGCCGGCGGCACCACCAGCCAGCCCAGCCGCAGCGCGGGCGCCAGCGACTTGCTCACCGAACCGGTGTACGCGACCCGTTCCGGGTCCAGTCCCTGGAGCGCCCCGACGGGCTGGCGGTCGTAGCGGAAGTCGCCGTCGTAGTCGTCCTCCACCAGCAGCCCGTCCCTGCGTCGCGCCCAGTCCAGCAGCTCCGACCGCCGGGTCGGGGAGCACGCCACCCCGGTGGGGAACTGGTGGGCCGGCGTCAGCACCGCCAGACGCGCGCCGGTCTCCTCCAGCGCCCGCGCGTCGAGCCCCTGACCGTCCACCGGGACCGGCACGGCCCTCAACCCCACCGCGTCGAAGAGCTCCGGGAGTTCCGCGGGCCCCGGCCGCTCCACGGCCACCGTCCGCCGCCCCCGTCCCCGCAACGTCAGACCCAGCAGGCTCAACGCCTGCGCGACACCCGCGCACACCACCACCTGCTCGGGCGCGGCCACCACACCGCGCCGCCGGGCCAGCAGCCGCACCAGCTCCTCCCGCAGCTCCGGCAGCCCGCGCGGATCGGGGTAGCCCAGCTCGGCGTGTGCGGCCCGCTCCAGCACCCGGCGCTGCGCCGCCGCCCACCGGGAACGGGGGAACAACGAGAGGTCCGCGCCGAGCGGCCGAAGGTCGAACTCCGCGGCTCGCCGGGCGGCGGGCGCCGGCGCCCCGGAGCCGGGGACGGGCCGTGCGGCGTCACCGGCCCAGGTCCCGGCGCCCCGCACGCTCACCAGATAGCCCTCGGCGGTCAACTGCTCGTAGGCGTCGGTCACCAGCCCGCGCGAGACCCCCAGATCACGGGCCAGCTCACGGCTGGGCGGCAGCCGGGTGCCGGCCGCCAGCCGGCCGGAGCGCACCGCCTCCCGCAGCGCCTCCTGAAGCACCTGACCGCGCCGACCGGCCGGCGCCGCGGACGTCGGCAGCAGCAGCTCCCACGCCGCGGTCCAGCCGGCGGACGAGGTCTCCCCGCCCGGATTGGTCCCCTCTGCAGTCATGGAAGTGGACCTTAAACCGTGCCGCCGACACTCCTAGCGTCCCGGGTATGTCACCCACCGCCCGACGCGGCGCCCTGCTCGCCGCCTTCGCCTGCTGCCTGGTAGGCGCCTCCTTCACCGCCAACAGCGCGCTCGTCGACTACCCGCACGCCGGCGGCCAGGCGCTGCGCTACGGCCTCGCCGCCGTGCTGATGCTGCCGCTCGTCGCACGGGAGGCCCCGGTCCGCCTCCGCGCCCTGCCGCCCCGCCTGTGGGTGCGGACCGCGGTACTCGCCGCCGTCGGCATGGTCGGCTTCAACCTCGCCGTGCTGGCCGCCGAACGCACCGCGGAACCCGCCGTCCCCGGCGTCTTCGTGGGCTGTGCTCCCGTGGTGGCGGCGGTGCTGGTCCCGCTGCTCGACGGCCGCCGGCCCGGGCGGGCCGGGCTCGGGGCGGCGACGCTGGTCGCGGCGGGCGCGCTGGTGGTCCAGGGCTGGGGGCGCACCGACGCGGCCGGAGTGCTGTGGTCGCTGGCCGCGCTCGGCGGCGAACTGGGTTTCGCGCTGATCGCCGTACCCGTGCTACGGGTCCTGGGCCCCCGGCTGCTGACCACCCTGGCCTGTGCGTTCGCCGCGCTGGAGGCGACCGTCCTGGGCCTGCTGTGGGACGGCTCGGCGTGGCTGCGCGTGCCGGCGGGCAGCGAGGCGGTGGCTCTGCTCTGGCAGGCCACGGTGGTCACGGTGCTCGGCTTCGTCTGCTGGTACGCGGCCGTGCAACGCATCGGTGCCGAACGGGCCGTCCTGTTCGCGGGGCTGATCCCGGTCTCGGCCGCGTTGACCTCGGCGCTGCTCGGCGCCGGCGGCTACGGCCTCGCCCAGGCCGGCGGCAGCGCGCTGGTCGCCGCCGGCGTGCTGGCCGGCTGCGGCGTCCGCCGCGGCCCGGCGGCCCGGCCCGACCCGCCCGCCGGGGACCGCGCCGCCGAGCCGGACCCACGCCGCCGGCCGACCCCGACAGGCGAGGGCTGACCGCACGAGCCGCCCCGCCCGGGCCGGCAC
>NZ_WMLF01000108.1 GCF_014156695.1 Streptomyces durbertensis
GCTCACCGCTCGACCCCGTCCCCACCCGACCGGTCCTCCTCGTCCGCCAGCGGCGCCGCGGCGTAGAACACCGCCACCCGCCGGGCACGCGGATCACCCGCGTCCCGCGCCGCCAACTCCTCCACCCGCCGCTCGAACTCCTCGTTCAACTCCCTGAGCGACTCCGGTGTCAGACGCGGCATCAGATCACTGACACCGGTGTTCTCCCGCCACTCCGCACCGAGCCGCCCGGCGTCCATCTCCGCCTCGTACCGCGCCAGACTCTCCACCAGATGATCGACCTGCGCCCGCCGCGCGACGTCCACGAACTCCCGGGCCCCCGGCGCGCCCGACATCGCCGCGTTGCTCCAACTGGTCAGCTCGTGCACGGCCCGCCAGCGCCGCTCCCGCCCGTCCCGATGCTCCGCCTCGGCGACAAACCCGTGCCTCGCCAGCACCCGCAGGTGGTAGCTCGTCGACGCCGACGACTCCTCCGTCCGCGCGCCCAACTCCGTCGCTGTCGCCGGCCCGTACGTCCGCAACAGCCCCAGCAGCCGGATCCGCAACGGATGCGTCAGCGCCTTCAACGCCTCCCCATCCCGCTCCGGATCCAACACCCTCTTCCGCGTCTCCTCACCCATACCCGCAACGTAGCTCCGAAGGGCAGTATTGCAAAAGTACTTTTGCAGAAAAAACTGTGTGGTTCTCTGAGGGTGGCCTGGTGGCAACTCCAAGTGGCGGTGAAGCGCGCATCTGTCCCCAGGCGGTCGTGATCTTGTCGTTGCGGTGCCGGAACGGATCCGTTGTCTAGTCCAATGCAACCTTTTATGGCTGTGGTGAACCTCACCGGCGTGATGGGGAACCCGGGCGGTTGGTCCGAATTGCGGACCTGTCGCCTTCCTGGCCGCCCGACTAGTTTCGGCCTCTTGTTTGTCTTGACCGTCACGTTTGTAAACGGAGTGTGTGGGGGCATGGGAAGACGGGTGCGCGGAAGCGCACGAACGGGGGCGCTCGCGGTCACGCTGAGTGCCGCGCTCGCGGTGGGGCTGATGCCCGCCGCGCGGGCGGTTCCGGTGGAACCGCAGCAACCGACTGAGACCGCATCAGAGAAGACCGCCGCTGCCGCGGCGGCAACCGAGGCCGAGGCGCTGGAGCAGGCGAAGGCCACCGGCGAGCCGGTGGAGATCGCCTCTCAACGGGCCGAGAGCAGCGAAGTGTTCGCGCTGCCGAACGGCAACCTCGAGCGACGCGAGTACCTTCGGCCGGTCCGGACGCGACTCGGCGGCAAGTGGCGTGACGTGGACACCGACCTTGTGAAGCGCGACGGCGTCGTGGCGCCCAAGGCGGCGACTGTCGGGCTGGAGTTCTCCGGCGGCGGGAAGGCTCCGCTGGTCCGCATGAACCGCGCCGGCCGCCAACTGGAGTTGGGATGGCCGGGCGAACTGCCGGCCCCGGTGATCGACGGCGACACCGCCACCTACCGCGAGGTGCTGCCCGGCGTAGACCTGCGTATGGGTGCCCAGCCCGACGGCTTCACCCAGATCCTCGTCGTCAAGTCGGCCGAGGCAGCGGCCAGCGACGAGTTGACCGAGCTTCGGCTGAAGCTCGACGCCGAGGGGCTGGACGTCGAGGAGACCGACGAGGGCGGCCTGGCGGCGCTCGACGAGGGTGCCGGCACGGCCGTCTTCGAGGCCGCCACCCCCGTCATGTGGGACAGCAGCCGAGGCGCGGACACCGAGCCGAAGGCGAGCGCGAAGCTGTCCGCTCCCGCCGCCCGCTCCCTCGCGCAGCCGAAGAGCACCGAGCAGACCGAGCGGGACGAGCCCGGCGCCGGCGAGTCCGGCAAGCTCGCCCCCGTGGGCGTCAAGGTCCGCGGCGAGCGCGAGCTTGTCCTCACCCCGGACAAGGAAGTGCTGCGCGGCAAGGACACCGAGTACCCGGTCTTCATCGACCCGCAGTGGTACAGCCCCCGCGCCAGCGCCTGGACGATGGCCTCCAAGTACTGGGCCAACTCGCCGCAGTGGAAGTTCAACGGCGACCCGGACGCGGGCATGGGCTTCTGCGGCTGGGCGTACTGCCAGCCGGAGGACACCAAGCGCCTCTTCTACCGCATTCCGACGTCGAAGTTCGCGGGCAAGAGCGTGCTGTCCGCCGAGTTCGTCGTGCGGAACGTCCACTCCGCGTCCTGCGAGGCGCGCGGCGTGCAGCTCTGGCGCACCAAGGACATCAACAGTTCCACCACGTGGAACTCTCAGAACGCCTCCGGCTTCTGGATCAACCAGCTCGCCTCGCGTTCCTTCGCGCACGGCTACACCGGCTGCGCCGCCAAGGACGCCGAGTTCAACGTGAAGTCGGCGGTGCAGGAAGCGGCCGACAAGAAGTGGTCGACACTGACGTTCGGCCTGCGCGCCTCCAGCGAGACCGACCGCTACGGATGGAAGCGCTTCTCCGACAAGGCGTTCCTGCGGGTCCAGTACAACCGCCCGCCGTCGCAGATCAAGATGTCGCAGCTCACGATGGAGTACGGCGGCACCTGCAAGAGGCCGGAGAACCCCGCGCGGGTGCGCAGCCTCGGCAAGATCTACGCCAACAACGTCACCGACCCGGACGGCGACAACGTCTCCGTCCAGTTCCAGGCCAAGTGGGACAACGGAGACGGCAAGGGCCTCATCGCCCGCTGGAAGCCCGCCCGGACCACCGCGAAGAAGTCCGGGTCGAGCTTCTCGATCTCGATGCCGACGAGCATCCCGCAGAACCGGACCGTCCACTGGTACGCGCGCTCCTACGACGGCGCCCAGTACTCGCCGTGGTCCTACGCCGGTGACCCGACGGGCTGCTACTTCGTCTACGACACCTCCGTGCCGAAGGCGCCGACGATCAGCTCGGGTGAGTACCCGGCGTCCGATCCGGAAGACCCGCAGGACCCGTGGCACGACGGTGTCGGCCAGTACGGACGCTTCACGCTGAAGGCGTCCGACGGCGACGTCACCCGCTACCGCTACGGCTTCAACGGCGACCCGATCGCCGCCAACCAGATCACCACTTCCGGCGGCGCGGCCCGAACCGCCGACCTGCTGCCCGCCAAGCCAGGCCTCAACTTCGTGACGGCCCAGGCGTTCGACTCCGCTGGTAACGCCTCCGAGGTCCGTACCTACCAGTTCCGTGTGAAGTCCGGTCAGCCCGAGCGAGCCACGTGGCAGTTCGACGAGGGGTCGGGCGCGAGCGCTGCCGAAGGTGTCACTCCAGCGCAGTACCTCGGGCTGCACGGAGGTGCCACGGCCGGTGTCACCGGGAAGCGCGGCAAGGCCCTGCACTTCGACGGAAACACTGGATACGCCGCCACGGACGTTCCGATCGTCAACACGAATCTCGGGTTCTCCGTCTCGGCCTGGGTCAAACTGGACCGGAAGCCGGACGGGCCCGCCATCGTGGCCAACCAGCCCGGCAACCACGGCCCAGGCTTCGATCTCTACTACTCCTCGCACTTCGACCGGTGGGTCTTCAACCAGTACGAGACCGACGCACCGGACGCGAAGATCATCCGAGCGATGGCCGACAAGCCGGGTGGCGTGACGGCGGGTAAGTGGACACACCTCGTCGGCTCTTACAACAGCTCGGCGAAGACCATCAGTCTGTACGTCGACGCTCAGCTGGTCGGAGAGACGCCGCTGCCGAAGGCATGGGACGCGCGACGCGGCTTCCAACTCGGCGCCGGCCTGTACGGCGGTGAGGTCAAGTACTTCCTGCCCGGAGCGATCGACGACGTCCAGCTCTTCGACAAGCGCGTCACGCAGAACGAGGTGAACAAGCTCTACTCCCACCAGCAGGTCGGCGACCCCGGGCGCCCCGCCGTCGCGACGTTCGCACTCGACGAGGCCGCCGGTGCCGGCAGGGTGGCCGGTCACGGTGACGTGTTGCCCGCCGAGTACCACGGCGGCGTCACAACCGGTGTACCCGGGGTCGCGGGCAAGGCCGCCCGCTTCAACGGCACCAACGGCTACGCGCAGATCGGCCGCACCAGCGGCCCACATGTCGTCACAAGCCGCAGCTTCACCGTCAGCGCATGGGCCAAACTCGACCGCAAGCCCACGGGCACGGCCATCGTGGCGGCTCAGTCGGGACAGAACGGCCTGGGCTTCGGCCTCTACTACTCGGGACACTTCGACCGCTGGATTCTCAACCAGTACGCGTCGGACGAGCCGGGAGCCAAGGTCATCCGCGCGATGCAGCCGGAAGGCACCACGGCCAGGGCGGGTGAGTGGGTCCACCTGACCGGCGTCCACGACAAGGTCGCCGGCACCCTCACCCTCTACGTCAACGGCCGCAAGGCGGGAGACGTCGCCCTGGACGGAGCGTTCTACGCGGACCAGTCGATGTACGTGGGCGCCGCTCGCATCAATGGCTCGATGGCCGGGTTCTTCCCCGGCACCATCGACGACGTGCGGGTCTTCACCCGACCGGTGTCCGACAGCGAGGTGCAGCAGCTCTTCAAGCAGCGGCCGGTCGTCAAGGGCCGCTGGATGTTCGAGTCCGGCACCACCAGCGTCCCGGACGAGTCCCCCGAGGGGCAGGCCATGACGCTGGCCGGCGGAGCGCGCCGCGTCAACAACGGCTTCTTCGGCGGCGGCCTCGAACTGGACGGCAAGACCGCCTACGGCAGCGTCCCCTCCGTCCCGGTCGACACCAGCGGAAGCTTCACGGTGACCGCCTGGGCGCAGGCCGCGGCGCTCCCGACGAACGGCGTCGCACTCGTCGGAGCCGAAGGCACCAACCAAGGCGCCTTCACCGTCCGCTACATCCCGGACAGCTCTGAACGGACCCCGGGCCGCTGGCAGTTGGAGGTGGGCGACCGCGACTCCAACTCGGCGACGGTCGTGCACGCCGAGAACGGCAACTTCAACGACGCGCGGGAGTGGACGCACCTCACGGTCGTCTACGACGGCTTCGCGAAGGAGATGCGCCTGTACGTCGACGGCCAGATGGAGGAGTTCGTCTGCGCCGACGACGACGCCGACGGCGACGTCGACGACAGCGCCTGCCGGGAGCTCGTGCCATGGGCGGAGAACGCGCTGACCTACAAGGCGAGCAGGACCCTGCAGGTCGGTCGCACCAAGCGCGCCGGCAGCTGGGGTGAGTACTTCCCCGGCGTCGTCGACGACGTCTGGGTCTTCCAGGGCGCCCTGAGCGACACGCAGGTCGAACGCCTCGCGGCGGAGTTCTTCGAGATCCCGACCGAGGTACCGAACGCCTGATCACGCAGCGTACGGGCCGGAGCCGACCAAGGCTCCGGCCCGTACGCACACGACCACCCAACCAGTCACTGACAGCGCGCCGCCCCACCGGTGGCGCTCGAAACGAGGACTGAGAACACGATGAACGGGAAAGCAGGACCGCGCCGAAGAGGCGGCGCGTTCCGTAGACGAACAGCACTGGGGATATCGGCGGTCATGGTCGCCACCCTCCTCCAGGCCGCCGCGATGCCGGCCGCCGGCGCCGCCGACAAGGACAGCGGACTGCCGGGCCTCCCGGCAGCCGAGAAGCCGGTGGACGGCAAGGCCGTCAAGAAGACCAAGCCGCGCGCCGCCACCGGGCTGCCCCCGGAGGAGAAGCCGAAGGCCGCATGGCCGAAGGCCGACTCGGCAGTGGTCGAGGTCCCCGCGGCGCAGGCCAGGGCCGGGAAGGCCGCCAAGCCGGTCGAGGCCAAGGGCCTGCCGCTCGCGCTCAGCGCGGCGCAGCCGCCCACCAAGGCCGGCCGTGCCGCCGAGAACAACGGCGGCAACGGCCAGGTCCGGGCCCGCGTCCTCAGCCGCAAGACCGCCGAACGCGCAGGCGTCGACGGCCTGCTGTTCACCCTGGAACCGCGGCAGGACGCCACGACCAAGAAGCGCCGCGCCCCCGAACAGGACGCACCGGCGAAGGCGGCCGACACCGTCGAGAGCGTCGGCACCCGTCTCGACTACTCCGGCTTCGCCGACGCCTACGGCGGCGGCTACGGCGCCCGCCTCACGCTCGTCGAGCTGCCCGAGTGCATCCTGACGACACCCAAGAAGGCCGCCTGCCGCAAGACGAAGCCAGTCCCGACGACCAACGACACCGAGAAGCAGACCCTCACCGCCGACGCGGTGACCCTGCGCACCTCCGGCCCGACGCTGATGGCCGCCGTGGCCAGCGAGGAAGGCGAGAACGGCGACTACACCGCCACCTCCCTCTCCCCGTCGGCGACCTGGGACACCAACCTCAACACCGGTGACTTCAGCTGGTCCTACGACATGGGCGTGCCGGACGTCCCCGGCGGCATGACGCCGAACGTCGGCCTCAGCTACTCCTCCGGCTCGATCGACGGCCGCACCGGCGGCACGAACAACCAGGGCTCCTGGGCCGGCGACGGCTTCGACCTGTGGCCCGGCTACATCGAGCGCCGCTACAAGCCCTGTGCCGACGACGGTGTGAAGAACGCCGACGGCAACAAGCCGGGCGACCTCTGCTGGGCCTACGACAACGCGTTCATCACCTTCAACGGCAAGGGCGGCGAACTCGTTCCCACCAGCGGCAACGAGTGGAAGTTCAAGAGCGACGACGGCTCACGCATCGCCCGCCTCACCTCCAGCAACCGGGGCAACGGCGACAACGACGGCGAGTACTGGCGCCTCACCGACCCGGACGGCAACCGCTACTACTTTGGCTACCACCGGCTCCCCGGCTGGTCCGAAGGCAAGCCGGTCACCAACTCCACGTGGAACGTCCCGGTCTACGGCAACAATTCCGGTGAGCCGTGCAACGCCGCCACGTTCAAGGACTCCTGGTGCCAGCAGGCATGGCGGTGGAACCTGGACTACGCCGTCGACCGCCACGGCAACGCGCTCGCGTACTACTACACCCGAGAGCAGAACTCCTACGGGCGCAACCTCGACGCCAAGGCCAACACGCGCTACACCCGCGGCGGCTACCTCAACCGCATCGAGTACGGCCTGAAGTCCAGCTCGATGTACGGCACGCAGCCGCTCGCCCGCGTCCAGTTCACCAACAGCGAGCGCTGCTTCGTCTCCTCGTACTCCGACTGCACGTCTATCTCCAAGGACGCTGTCTACTGGCGGGACACCCCGTGGGACCTCAACTGCGACACGAGCGCCGAGTGCGACCGCGGCCGCTTCTCCCCGTCCTTCTGGACGCGTAAGCGGCTCACCCACATCACCACCGAGGTCCTGAACGGCAGCACCTACGACAAGGTCGACACCTGGCAGCTGCGGCACAGCTGGGGCAAGGCCGACATCGACTACCAGCTGCTGCTCACCTCCATCGAGCGCACCGGCCACACGGCCACCCCGGCCATCAAGCTGCCGCGCACCACGTTCGCGTACACGCAGCTCGTCAACCGCCTCGACAAGACCGGCGACGGCTACGCGCCGTTCGTCAAGTCCCGCGTCTCCACGGTCGACGACGAGTCCGGCGGTCAGATCTCGGTCAACTACTCGGCGCCCACCTGCGACGAGAACAACCTGCCCACACCGCAGAACAACACCACCCGCTGCTTCCCGCAGTACATCGGCGGCTCCGGCACCGACGACCCCGAACTCCAGTGGTTCAACAAGTACGTCGTCACCTCGCTCACCGCGACCGACCGCACCGGCGGCTCGCCCGACCAGGTCACCCGCTACCAGTACAACGGCGGCGCCGCCTGGCACTACGACGACGACAACGGCCTGACCAAGGAGAAGCACAAGACCTGGTCGCAGTGGCGCGGCTACCGCCACGTCAGCGTGCTCAACGGCGGCCAGGGCGGCACGTCCGCGATGCGCTCGCAGACCGACAGCTACTTCCTGCGCGGCATGCACGGCGACCGGCAGGGCCCGAGCGGCGGAACCAAGTCCGTCAGCGTCACCCTCGACGAGGGTGAGGGCGACCCGATCACCGACCACGACGCCGTGGCCGGCTTCAACTACAAGACGGTCACCTTCGACAAGCCCGGCGGCAAGGTCCTCGCCAAGACGGTGAACCGCCCCTGGCGTCACGAGACAGCAAAGAAGGTCCGGGACTGGGGCACCATCGCCTCCCACTTCACCGGCACCTCCTCCTCCCGCGACTGGATCTCCCTCGACGACGGCGCCGGTGCCGACTGGCGCACGACGTCCGTCTCGATGACCTACGACACCGTCGCGGGCCGCGTGGTCGAGTTCGATGACCGGGGCGATACCAGCACCGCCGCCGACAACCAGTGCACCCGCACGACGTACGCCACCAACACCGACCTGAACATCCTCAACGCGGTCTCGCGCGAGGAGACGGTGTCCACGGCCTGCGCCAACAGCCCGAACCGCGCGAAGGACGTCGTCTCCGATGTCCGGACCGCCTACGACGGCGGCGACTACGACGCTCCGCCGACCAAGGGCGACGTCACGGCGGTCGCGACCCTCAAGTCGCACAACGGCACCACGGCCACCTACTTGGAGTCCGGCACCACCTACGACTCCTACGGCCGTCCCCGTAACGCGACCGACCTGACCGCGAACGTCACCGTGAGCAGCACCGGCGGCATCGTCCGCACCGCCCGCGCCGACGGACGCACCAGCACCACCACCTACAGCCCGGCGACCGGCTTCCCGACGACCATCGTCCAGAAGACGCCGCCGGCCAAGGCCGGCGACAACACCACCATCCAGACCACGACCACCGAGGTCGAGCCGCTGCGCGGCCAGCCGGTGTCCGTCGTCGACACCAACGGTGTTAAGACGACCCTCACCTACGACGCCCTCGGCCGCTCCTCGAAGGTCTGGCTGGCGGACAGGAATCTGGGCCAGCATCCCCACAAGCACTTCCTCTACCACCTCAACGACGGCCAGCCGGTGGCGGTCGAGTCCCGCAGCCTGACCTTGAACGGCGGCGACCAGGTCTCGTCCTACACGGTCTACGACGGCTTCCTGCGTGAACGGCAGACCCAGGCGCCCGGCCCGAACGGCGGCCGCCTGATCTCCGACGTCTTCTACGACGAGCGCGGACTCGTCACCAAGACGTTCGCGCCCTACTACAACGAGAGCGCCCAGAGCCGGACGCTCTTCCAGCCCAACGACGCGCTCACCGTCGAAACCCAGACCCGACACGTCTACGACGGCCTGGGCCGCGAGACCGAGTCGCGGCAGATCGCCGGCAACGGCGACGGCGGCGCGGTGCTCGGCATCACCCGCACGATCCACGGCGGCGACCGCACGACCGTCATCCCGCCGGTCGGTGGCACCGCCACCACCACGCTGGTCGACGCGCGCGGCCTCACCACCGAGCTGCGCCAGCATCACACGCGTTCCGCCACCGCCGCGTACGACACCACTCGGTACGCGCACAACAACCGTGGCGAGCTGACCCGGGTCACCGACCCCGGCGGCAACGTCTGGACGTACACCTACGACCAGCTTGGACGCCAGATCCAGACGACCGACCCGGACAAGGGCACGACGACTCAGACATACAACGACCGTGGCGAGCTCACGTCCCGCACCGACGCGCGCGGCGCCAAACTGGTCAACGTCTACGACAATTTGGGCCGCCAGACGGCCATGCGCGAGAACAGCACGACCGGTCCTCTGCGCATGACCTGGACCTACGACACTGTCAGCGGCGCCCAAGGCCACCTCGCCGAGGCGACCCGCTACGTCAACGGCGCCGCGTACACCCGGAAGGTCACCGACTACGACAAGCACTACCGCGCGGTGCGCACCGCCGTGGAGATCCCTGCCTCCGAGGGAGCCCTCGCCGGCACCTACCACGAGGCGTCGGCCTTCTACATGAACGGCCTGCCCCAGACGCGGAGCTTCTCCGCCATGGGCAACATCGCGGGCAAGGGGTGGAACTACAGCTACGAGGACGACACCTTCCGTCCGACCGCTGTCTCCTCTGCCGGCTTCCGCGCGGACACCGTCTACTCCCTGACCGGCAAGCCGCTCCAGTACACCCTGGGCGCTTCCGGCAGCGGAACAAAGAAGACACAGGTCACCAACACCTACGAGTGGGGCACCCAGCGCCTCGCCACCTCCCGCGTCGACCGCGAAGAGGTGCCGGGCGTCGACCAGCACAAGACGTACCGCTACGACGAGATCGGCAACGTCACCTCGATCTCCGACGTCTCGCGCGACGGTACCGACACCCAGTGCTTCACCTACGACTACCTGCGGCGTCTCACCCAGGCATGGACGCAGGGCACCAAGACCTGCGCCGGCGCCCCGACCGCGTCCAACGTCGGCGGAGTCGCCCCCTACCGGCACTCCTACACCTACGACAAGGTCGGCAACCGCCTCACCGAGACCCTGCACGACACCGCAGGTGACAGCACCAAGGACGTCCGCCGCACCTACGAGTACCCGGAGCCCGGCCAGCCGCAGCCGCACACCTTGAAGTCCGTGACCCAGACCGGCCCGACCGGCACGTCACAGGACGCCTACGGCTACGACGAGACCGGCAACACCACCAGCCGGCGCGTCTACGGCACCACCCAGCAACTCACCTGGGACGCCGAAGGCCGCCTGGCCCGCGTGTCCGAACCCGTCGAGGGCAAGCCCGACAAGGTCACCGAGTACCTCTACGACACCGACGGCAACCGGCTCATCGCCCGCACCGACAAGGAGACCACCCTCTACCTCGGGGACCACACCGAACTCGTCCTCCCCAAGGGCGCCTCGAAGCCGAAGGCCACCCGGTACGTCCCGCTGGGCGGCGGCCACCAGGCCGTCCTCTCCGACGACGGCAAGTGGACCCTGACGGTCGCCGACCACCACGGCACCGGCAACCTGGCCATCGAAGCCGCGACGCTGGAGATGACCCAGCGCCGAACCCTCCCCTTCGGCGGCCTCCGAGGCACCCTGCCGAACTCCTGGCCCGGCACCAAGGGCTTCGTGGGCGGCACCGACGACACCGACGTCACCGGCCTCACCCACCTCGGCGCCCGCGAATACGACCGCATGATCGGCCGTTTTGTCTCCGTCGACCCGATCATGGATCTCTCGGACCCCCAACAGATCCACGGCTACACCTACGCCAACAACAACCCAATGACCTGGTCCGATCCGACCGGTCTTCGGCCCGACGGGCCTACCGGGCGTGGCCCGCAGTACGACGAGCAGTACTACAGAGAGAGGGGCAAGCAGGGCAGCGGTTGGTTTCGCGACAGCTACGGTGGCTGGAGCTACCGGGACGTGAACCGCCACTACGCGAGGATGGGCAGCACGAAAAACGCCATGGTGGTCAGCTACATATGGTCGCCCACGGCGCGAAATTCTGGAGTAGCCAGGGGATCGGGCACAAAAACATTTGTATGGGGTAAGGATCGACCTGAGCCAAGCATTGCTGAGAGAGTGGCGTTCGAAGTAGTTACCTTCCCTCTTCCGGACGTTGAGGCTTTCCAAGGTTGCTATAACCGAAACCTCGGCTCTTGCGGACAGGCGGCGATGAGCCTGCCAGGTCTGAAGATCGCTAAGAAGGTTGAGGAGTATGGCTCCGGTTTGATCAGATGGCTTTTCGGAAAGCCCAAGAAGGGCAAGGGAGGTCCTCAAGGGTGTAAATGCTTCCTTGCCGGCACTTCCGTCCTCATGGCGGACGGCTCGACTAAGACAATCGAGGATGTTGAACTAGGTGACGAGGTGGCGGCGAAAGATCCGGTAACCGGCGAGTCAGGAGCTCGTGAAGTCACCGCTCTCATCGTCACGACTGACGACAAGCACTTCAACGAGCTTTCGATCGCCACCGAAGACGGTGTAGAACTGCTCACAGCCACGCACGAGCATCCGTTCTGGTCTCCGTCCGAGCAGGACTGGCTGGAAGCCCGAGAGCTCAAGTCGGGCATGACACTGCTGACCGACGAGGGCAACACGGTCATCGTCACAGGAAACCGTCCCTTCACCAAGAAGGCTCAGACCTACAACCTGACAGTCGCCGATCTCCACACGTACTATGTGCTGGCGGGGGCCACGCCGGTCCTGGTTCACAATTCTAATGGATGCATTCACGCGTCCGTTGCATACCAGGATTGGGCTACCAAGGGGGCTCATATTCACATCGGGAAGAATGAGGTAAGGATCTTCCCGAATGGTCAAGGCGGGGTTGGGGCTGAAGGTATTCGCCTTCGGTCCGGCACGGCTAGTCCGAAAGAGGTCCAGAAGGTTCTGGATGAGATTCATTCGAATCCGAGCCTCAGGGCCGACATCATCGATAAGGCCAAGTCGGCTCGCGCCAGTATGAACGCTGGAGAGTTTGGCATGCAGTCCAATCGGGCAGCCGAGATACACTTCCTCATCAAGGCATTGGAGAAGATGGGGTGACTAGTCTGAGTTTCTTCAGCGATGTGTCCGTGACTGGTCAAGTTCGAGAGTTGGGGTTGGGGTCCAGTCCCGCTCAATGGGAGCAGGCTCTCGGCGACGGCTACGTCGATGACGTGCGCAAAGGCCGCATGCGTCGAGACTACGGTCTCGTGGAGCTGTCATTCCTGCGATCCGAAGGATCATGGGATTGTGTCGGGATTAGTATCCAGGTGCACCGATTGTCGCTGCCTCACGGAGATGTGATTCCTGAGTCGCTATTCCGTGCGTATGGAGCCTTCCCGGATCGAATCCCATTCTCCGACTTGATGCAATCTGTCCTTGAAGTCGGTATTAGGGTAGAATTGATCGAGGATGCTACTCGATCGCGCTATAGGAGATTTTGGATCCCTGAATCCCGCGCACTCATTCACGTGATAGATGAGCATTTGAGTGAGCCTGGATTTCCGGCGCCAGGGGATGTGTGGTCCATTGCCCTGTCGCGTGACGCGGAGATTTGGAAGGCCCCGCTCAAATAGATCGCTGGTGTTCTTCCGCTACACGGACAGGCGCCCCACCAGTTCTTTGGTGGGGCGCCTGCGGCGTCTTGACGGCAACGATGATGGCAACGCCAGCGGACGACGGCTGCGGCAGGCGGGTCGTCAAGGTCGTCGTCCTGGCCGCCAAGGGCGTGGCCCAGGGCATCGATGGCGTCACGCTGGAGTCGGAGGCGTACGTGTGCGTAGACGCCGGCGGTGACACCGATGTGGGCGTGGCCGAGGAGTTCCTTGATGACGACGAGTTCGACGCCCTGTTCGAGGAGCAGGGTCGCGGTCGAGTGTCGGGGGTCGTGGAAGCGGACGCGTCGGAGTCCGGCCCGGACGAGGAAGCGGCGGGTGAGGTTGTCCGGGTCGAGAGGCCGTCCTGTGGGCGTGGTGAAGACGAGACTGTTGTCTCTCCAACCCGGCCCTGCGGTCTCGCGCTCCTTGTCCTGCCGTTCCTGGTGCATCTTGAGGAAGTGGATGCAGTCGGACAGTAGAGCGATACGACGTTCGGATGCCCGGGTCTTGGTGGGCAGATGTGTGAGGCCGCCGGTGCGGGTGCGCTGGAGCGAGCGACGGATGTTGGCCGTTCCGGTAATGAGGTCGAGGTCTTCCCAGTGGAGGCCGAGGAGTTCGCCTTTGCGGAGTCCGGTGCGGAGGGCGAGTTCGTACAGGGCGTGGCGCCGGTCGGCGCGGGCCGCGTCGAGGAACTGGCGGGCTTCGGCTGCGGTGAGCGGACGGAAGCGTCTGGGCTGGTGCGTGGTGGTCTTGACGTTGTGGGCGACGTTTCGAGGCAGCTCGTCTTCGCGGACGGCGTGTTCCAGTGCCAACTTGAGCACCGAGTGCACGTAGGTCACGGTCAAAGCGGACAGCTGCTTCTGGCAACATTCGCCGATGGCGCGGCACCTCTTCCGTTCGTGTCCAGGCCCTGGGTGCAGCACTGACAGGTGGTGCGGAGCCGGTCGAGGAAGGTGCGCACGTCCTTGGCCGTGAGGCGGGCGACCTTCTTGGTGTCGAGTCCGGGGATGAGGTGGAGGCGGACGCAGGCGGCGTAGCGGGTGTGGGTGTTCTCGCGGAGCCGGTGGACGGCGACGGTGCCGAGCCAGTACGCGAGGTAGTCGCCGACGGTGCTGTCGGCGGTGGCGACAGGCGAACGGTCGTACCAGCCGGCGTTCGGGCCGCAGAGCTGACCGCTCTTGGGGTCGAGACATGCGACAGGAAACGTCGTCCTATGTGCCGGAGTGGCCGGACAGCCCAACCGTTCGAGTCCCAGTTCCTTTGGCCTCATGCATCCGCCTTGTGT
>NZ_WMLF01000109.1 GCF_014156695.1 Streptomyces durbertensis
ACCCAGACCCGGCGCTCCGCGGCCGAGTCCGCCGCGCGGTTCGGCGCGTTCCGGCGTGCCGTACTCGGCGGCGGCCCCACGGACGGCACCACGGACGGCGGCGCACCGCCGCGCCACGCCCGGCCGGCGCCGCCCACGCCCTCGACCCCTCCCATCCCGCAACCTCGATCGAAGGACGACGTCCGATGACCGCACACCTTGCCGGAGCCTCTGCACAGCGGCTACAGACCACCGGTAACGCGGCCGAACTCGGGTGGCTGCTGGAGAGCCTGCTCCAGCGCACCGCAGGCGCCCGGCACGCGCTCGTGCTCTCCCGGGACGGCCTCAAGCTCTGCCACACCCCCGAACTGACCGTCGACCAGGCCGACCAGCTCGCCGCCATAGCGGCCGGCATCCAGAGCCTGTCCCAGGGCGCCTCCGTCGAGTTCGGCGACGGCACCGGCGGCGTGCGGCAGGCGATGGCCGAGTTCTACGGCGGCGTGCTGTTCATCGTCGAGGCCGGCGAGGGCGCGCACCTGGCCGTCGTCGCCGACGAACTGGCCGACGTCGGCCTCGTCGGCCACAACATGAACGAGCTGGTCGAGCAGCTCGGCGAACACCTCAGCACCCCGCCGCGTCAGCAGGCCGAGGGCGGCGCCGCGTGAGGCGGCCGGGCCGGGACGACACACCGGACCGGCTCTACACCCTCACCGGCGGCCGCAGCCGCGCCGGCTCTGACGCCTTCGACCTGGTCACCCTGGTGGTCAGCGAGTTCGAGCCGACCCCCGGCATGCAGTCCGAGCACACCGCGATCCTGCGCATGTGCCGCCGCCCGACCGCCGTCGTGGAGATCGCCGCCGAGCTGCGGCTGCCCGTCAGCATCGTCAAGATCCTGCTGTCCGACCTCCTCGCGACCGGCAGGATCACCGCCCGACACCCACAGACCAGCCGGCAGCCGGCCCGACTGCCGGATCCCACCGTCCTGGAGCAGGTACTCGTTGGCCTCCGCAACCTCTGACACGACCGACCCCACGGGGCCGGTCCCCGCCACCGGGGCCCCCGACCCGGCCGCCGCGCCCGCCGGGCCGGCGCCTGCCGCCGGCCTCCCCTCCGACCGCACGCCGCTGCTCAGCACCGCCAGCAACGCGCTGAAGATCGTCGTCGTCGGCGGCTTCGGCGTCGGCAAGACGACCCTCGTCCGCTCGGTCAGCGAGATCCGTCCCCTCAACACCGAGGAGACGATGACGCAGGCCGGGCAGCACGTCGACGACAACTCGGCCGTGCTGGCCAAGTCCGCGACCACGGTCGCGTTCGACTTCGGCCGGATCAGCCTCAACGAGGAGACCGTCCTCTACCTCTTCGGCGCGCCCGGTCAGGAACGCTTCTGGTTCCTGTGGGACCGGCTGTTCGCCGGCACCCTGGGCGCCGTCGTGCTCGTCGACACCCGGCGGCTCGCCGACTCCTGGTACGCCATCGACCGGCTCGAACAGCACGGCACGCCGTTCATCGTCGCCCGCAACGACTTCGGCGGCCCCCACTACACCCACCAGGAGATCCGCGACGCGCTCGACCTGCTGCCGCACGTGCCGCTCGTCGACTGCGACGCCCGCTCCCGGGAGGACGGCAAGGCCGTGCTGATCGCCCTCGTCCAGCACCTGCACCGCCTCGCCACCGGCCAGGTCTACTAGCGGCCGGCCCTCGCGGGGACCCCGTCAGCCCTGCTCGGCCCGCTCGGCCCGCTCAGCCCTGCTCGGTGAGCGACTTCACGAAGCAGCGGCTCTTCGGCTCGTGCCGGTACAGCCCGAACTTGCTGGGCGCCGGCGAGTAGCCGCTGGAGGTGTACAGCTCGATCGCCTCGGGCTGCTCCGTGCCGGTCTCCAGCACCATGCGCAGCCGGCCGGCCGCCCGCGCGTCCTCCTCCAGTCGAGCCAGGATGCGCCGGGCCAGCCCCCGCCCACGGGCCTCCGGGACGACGTACATCCGCTTGATCTCGGCGTCGCCCTCCTCATAGCCCTCGCCGGCCGGCAGCTTCCCGCGCCAGCCGCCGGTGGCCACCGGCCGCCCCTCGTCGTCGTACGCGAGGAAGAACACACCGTGCGGCGGCGTGAACATCTCCGGGTCGAGCGGGGTGCTGTCGCCGTCGCTCTGGTAGCGCCGGGCGTACTCCTGCTGCACCTCGGCCTCCAGCTTCCGCGCGTCCGGATGGTCGTACCGGCGGGTGACGATCTGCATGAACGCATCGTATGTAGGGTGCAGGAATGCTCAAAGTGACCTCCGTGAACGTGAACGGGCTGCGCGCGGCCGCCCGGAAGGGCTACCTGCCGTGGCTGGCCGCGACGGACGCCGACGTGGTGTGCCTCCAGGAGGTCAGGGCCGAGTCCGCCCAGCTCACCGCCGAGGTCCGCGAGCCGGACGGCTGGCACGCCGTCTACGCGCCCGCGCTCGACCCGGCGGCCAAGGGCCGCGCCGGTGTGGCGCTCCTCACCCGCCGCGAGCCGGACGCCGTCCGCGTCGGTTTCGGCGTCACCGAGTTCGACGGCTCCGGCCGCTACCTCGAAGCCGACCTCCCCGGCCTCACCGTCGCCAGCCTCTACCTCCCCTCCGGCGAGGTCGGCACGGAACGCCAGGACGAGAAGGAACGCTTCATGGCCGCCTTCCTGCCCTACCTGAAGGAACTGCGCGAGCGCGCCGCCGCCGACGGTCGCGAGGTCCTCGTCTGCGGCGACTGGAACATCGCCCACCGCGAGGCCGACCTCAAGAACTGGCGCGCCAACCGCGCCAACTCCGGCTTCCTCCCCGAGGAACGCGCGTGGCTGACCCGCGTCCTCGACCCCGCCGACGGCGGCTACACCGACGTCGTCCGCGCCCTCCACCCCGACCAGGACGGCCCCTACAGCTGGTGGTCCTACCGGGGCCGCGCCTTCGACAACAACTCCGGCTGGCGCATCGACCTTATCGTCAGTTCGCCTGGCCTGGCAGAGCGCGCGGTGAAGGCGTACGTGGAACGCCCGGCGAGTCACGCGGAACGGTGGAGTGATCACGCGCCCGTGACGGCGGTGTTCGCCCCGTAGCACGGGGTGTGGAAGCCCCGCCCGGCCATGCTGCTCGCCGTCGCCGGACGGGGCCGCTCTACGGGCGCTTGACGTGCCTCACGGTGTCGGGCGGTACCGCCCACTCCCTGCCGCCTCTCTGGGGCCACAGGAACGCCACAGGGCGGGGACGGTGGCCAGGGGGTGGACACACGCCGATCTGGCCAACGCGGCGGGCGTTGATCCCAAGTCCGTTGAACGGTGGGTCAACCTCCGCTCGCCGCTGGGCCACGGTGCGCGCAACAGGCGCCACATCGACCAGGCCCCCGAGACCGGAGCGACCGCCGAACTCGGCGACGCCCGCAAACTCACGGCCGCAGACGACTCCTACGACGTCGTCCTCCTCGGTGCCCGGCGTGGGCCGTACTCAAGGGCACCGAACAGCACACCGGCGAACCGGTCCAGGACACACCCATGTTCCGCGCCGCCGTGGAAGCCGCGCGGCTGGCAGAGCCGTACCCGGACCTGCTGTCCGCCAGCTCACACATGCTCGCCACCGGAACCGCCCCCCACCTGACCCGTCACTCACCACAAGGGCGCTGACTGTCCCACCCGCGCACGCGGAGTCGCCCTCTTGAGCACACCGCGACATTCAGCCAGATCAGCAGCCTCTTCGTGCGTCCCGAACCGGTACCAAGAGCCGCTCCCAGGCGCCGCTAAGGCGTCCTGCGGCGTGGTCGCTCCCTGGCCAGATCGCCCCCGTACACACCTCATGTTTCGCTCAACTCGCTTCAGTTGTCGGACATGCGCGTGATCCACTCTCCGCGGAAACCCCTGGCGCACTGACCAGCGCCTGGGGCAATCTAGTACGGGAGGAACTCTCGCTGGGGACCAAGCACGCGTACATGGCTGCGGGAACCGCGCTCCTACTGTTGGGAACCACGTCTCCGGCAGCCGCCATGCAGATCGGAGCGCCTGCTTCGCCGGCTGCCGCACCCGACACGTTCGTCTCTGGTGTCGTGCAGAGGGATGGTCGCGCGACTCCGGCCGCGCGGGTTACCGCCGTCGCATGGCCGACAGCCGATGTCCTGGAATCGATGAAGGATGGCGAGACCGTTGACACGAAGGTGGTCTCCCGGGGGACCGCTGACGGCGCGGGGCGCTTCGCGCTTTCCCTGGACGAGCAGATTCTCGGCGACGATCACATCACCTCCGACGGGCAGGTGGACATAGAGCTCCGCGTCAACGACGGTCAGGAGCAAGTGTCCTGGAACTTCACGGTGAACCATGAATCCGGAAGACAGGGTGATGCCTGGGAGAACCCTCGGATTGCCATGGCCGCAGCTGATCGGGCCCCCGCGGGCAAGTCGGCCACCCATCTGAACATCGATCTCGGCAAGAACGCCTCGGTCACCGAAGAAGGCAACGAGCCTGAGACATGGGTCGGTGAGAACGGCGAGCCTCTGGCTCCCGCGGCGGCTGCCAAGGCAGCCCGAGTCGAGACGACCGCCGTTCCCTCTGCCAAGTCCGCCAAGGGCGCGGCCTCCGGGGAGGTCGGAGCCTTGTGCACATGGAGGCCCACTGACACCTGGTACCGCAATCGCAAGGAGCGGTTCGTGACGGTGGTCGGATCGAGTAGGGCTCCCGTCACGCTGACCCAGGAAGTGGGGAACTCCCACACCTTGGGCATAGGTATCAAGGGCGCGGCCAGCAGGACATGGAGTCAGAGCGGGACAGCTTCGAGGTCGTTCGGAGCCAGCTCGGAGGACACCCGCAAGGGCGCCTACAAGTGGCACAACCGAGTCAACTACCGCCAGTACAGGGGTACTGGTTGCAGCATCGTCGGCGACTCCTATCAGATTCGGCCTGTTGGGTACTACGCACTGGGCACCGATCCGGCAACGGTCAAGCGGCCGAAATGGACTTCTTGCACCCCCTACAGCTCCGGTACCCGGACGAAGACGAGTGGAAGGAACGCCACCTTCAGCACAGGCGTTGACACGCCGCACGTCAGCCTGAGCGCGCAGTCCGGATGGAGCAAGAGCACGAAGATGTCCTGGAAGATCTCGGGAAAGGTCAAGCTGTGCGGCAACACCAAGAACGGCTGGGCCAGCTCTCCGCAGGCAGGGGCGTACAACCGGTGACGTCGGCGCGATCCGTCCCCGTGGCGGTGCGAGAACGGTGAGATCGTTCACTTGGACCGCCGCTGTGATTGTTTCCGGGCTGCTGCTCTGCATGGGGTGTGCTGGGGAGAAGTCGGCACACGGGCCCCGTATCCCAGCTGACAACGGGTTCGCGGGCGTTGTCATGCCGGATCGTGCCGCGAACGCCCCCTACTCGTCGTACGACTGGACCCTGTGCATTGACAGGCCGGGCTCCGTGAAGGTCACGGATGTGTCGTTCGAGCACACCCAAGGCGGCTTGCAGGTCGAGGACTTCTCGGTGCGCAAGGCCGTTTGGAACACGGACGGCGATGTTGACGGAACGCTGTCGGCCCTGGGGTTCAAGCCGGGCAACTCCCGGGTGGACACGGTCTGCTCTGACTCGGCGTCCAAAGACGGTTCCGGTGACGGCGATGTGGGTACCGGCGAGCCGATGCAGCTCGCGCTGCAACTCAACAAGCCGACGGACCGGACGGCGCGCGGCGCGATTCTCGCCGTGACGTACGAGTCGGCCGGACAGACCCTGGTACACCGCCTGGGATTCGAGGTCGTCCTGTGCTCGGGCCCTGAAGACCTGCCCGAATGTGCTCTGGCAGGGGCGTCCGAGTACGACTGGTAGGAAGTGACCGAGGCGTGGTCCCACGCCGAAACGGGCGCTGGACGACTCCCTCGAGCCCGTCCAGCGCCCGCAGTGCGCACCGCGCGTGGGATCAGAGTCGGGGCTCGTTATGCCTCCCGATTTGCGGGCTGGCGCATCGACTACCACGTGGCCACCCCGGGCCTCGCCGCCACGGCCGTCAAGGCCGAGGTCGAACGCGCCCCCTCCCACCCCGAACGCTGGAGCGACCACGCCCCGGTAGCCGTCACCTACACCCGCTGACGCCTCCGCACCGCCGCCCCCGCCCGAGCGCCGCTCGAAGGCGCCACAGCCGACGGTCTCCCGTTCCGCCGCGAGCCGCCTTCGCCGGTAGGCGTTCGGGGGCGGCGGGCTAGCCGAGGAGTGCGGCCGTGCACTCCTCGGTGAGGTCCTCGGCGTACGGCGGCAGGGGCGTGCCCGCGCGCAGGTGGCGGCGGACCACGGACAGCGGCAGGTCGACCAGGGCGAGGGTCACGCGCGCCCGGCCGGGCTCGTCCGTGGCGCCGAGGCTCTCGGCGAGCGCCTTCAGGGAGGCGAACACCCGCTTGTTGCCCAGGTCGGCGCGCCGGGTGTGTTCCTCGGACCAGTCGGCGAGTCCGAAGTCGTCGGCGCCGTAGAGGAGGACGGCGGCCTCTTCCGGGTGGGCGCGACACCAGCCGACCACCTGCCGGGCGACCGCGCGCGCCGCCCGGCGGGGCTCGCTCTCCCGCACGAGGGCGGCGTGGCAGCCCTCCTGGAAGCGCTCGACCGTCCGGAGCCACGTCTCCGCCAGGAGCGCCGGGCGTCCGGCGAAGCGGTGGTAGACGGAGCCGCTGGGGGCGCCGACGGCCTGGGCGACCGCCGACATCGTGACGGCGGCCGGCCCGCCCGCGGCGGCGAGCCGGACGGCCGCGTCGAGAAGCTGGTCGGCGTCGAAGCGGGGTGGTCTCGCCATGAATCAGAGAGTAGCCTCTACTTTATTGGAGGAGAGTCTCCAAAACGATGAGGGGAGGGCCCATGGCCGTCTACAACGTGCACGAGCGCCTGCTGGTCGCGGACGAGGACGAGGTGGGAGCGCTCATCGACACCCTGGCGGCGGGGGAGAACGACCTGCTGTGGCCCCGCCGCGACTGGCCGCCGTTGGAGTTCGACCGGCCGCTCGGCCCGGGCGCGGTGGGCGGCCACCAGCCGGTGGGGTACACGGTGGCCGGCTACGTCCCCGGGCGCTGGATCCGCTTCGAGTTCACCCGGCCCCGCGGCTTCGACGGGTTCCACGAGTTGGCCGTGCTGCCGGCCGGCCCCGGGCGTGCCCGGCTCCACCACACCCTGACCATGTCACCCAAGGGCCTGGCCCGGCTCACCTGGCCGCTGGCGTTCCGACCGCTGCACGACGCGCTCCTGGAGGACGCCCTCGACCGGGCCGAGCGCGCCACGACGGGAACCGTCGCCCACCCGGCCCGCTGGTCGCCGTACGTGCGCCTGCTCCGCGCCGTCGCCACCCGTGGGCGGCGCCGCCCACGGGTGGCGACGGCCCTGAGCCGCCGCTAGCGGTTGCGGGGGTGCTGGCGGGCGGCGCGTTCGTTGCCGTGCTTGTAGGCGCCGGTCCAACGGGCCATCACCAGCTGGGCGTCCGAGCGTGCCACCTCCGTGAGGAACTCCGCCGCCCGCGGCCCGCGCAGCCGGGTCGCGACCCGGCCGTGGTGGGTGATGACAACGGTGCCGTCCGCCTGTTCGCTGTAACTGAAGCCCCCGGGTCGTCCCATGCCCGCAGCCTACGGCGTGCACGCGCCGCCGCCCCGCCCGGTGCTCCAGGTCGGGTCCGACTGTGCCGAGCGGGCGCGGGAGGTGTTCACCGGCGGAGCGCCGGGGCCCCGTCGGGATGTTCGGCGACCGCTTCGCCGAACACGGTGAGGAGCTCTGAAGGGCGAGCCCGGTCAGGCACCCTTGCCGCCGAGTGACGTCCCGGAGTGCGTGCATCGCGTTGCCCTGTCGCCGGTGCCTGCCGGGTGCTGCGCCGATGCACTCTCCGACTTCTTCCTACTTGCTTTGCTACTCTCGTGTGCATGGAACCCACTGGCGAGTACGAACGGGACGCGGGGCCCGCTCAGAAGGTGAGCGTGTCCATGCCGGCCGGTCGCGTCGCGGCGGTCAAGGCCCGGGTCGGGGCGCGCGGTTTCTCGGCGTACGTCAGCGCGGCCGTGGAGCGGCAGATACAGCGCGACCTGCTTGAGGAACTGCTCCAGGAGAAAGAGGCGGAGATCGGCGCCCCCTCGCCGGAGATCGAGGAGTGGGCTTCGGAGATCTTCCGCGACGCCGAGGCGCTCGCCGACGAGGCGGGCGACGAGGCCCACGGGCACGGGGGTGAGGAGTGGGGCGGGCGCGAGGCCAGCTGAGTCATGGCGTGCTGCTGCTGGACAGTGAAGGGCTCAGCAGGTTCATCAACAACGACGCTCGCGTCACCGCGCTGTTGCGGAAGGCCCAGTCCAAGGACACCTTGGTCGCTGTCAGTGATCTGACGCTCATCGAGGCGTGGCACGGCAAGCTGAACATGGAGCGTTTCCGCTGGCATGTTTCGCGGCTTCAGGTGCTTCCGGTCACCGAGGCGATCACCTGGCGGGCCATCGACCTCCTGCGCGATGCGGACCTGCATGGCCACAGGTACGCGATCGACGCCGTTGTCGCGGCGACGGCGTTGGGGTACTCCGGCCCTCGCGTTGTGGTCACCTCGGACGCGGATGACATGCAGAAGCTCTGTGGTGACCGGGTGCGTGTGGTTGCGGTGTGACACCGGGCGCCGAGCCGGCGCGTGCGCGACGGTGGGGTGACCGGTTCGGCGTAACCGTTCGGGGTGGTGGATCGTTGCGCCGGGTATGAAGAAGCGCAGCATGCTCGCGATCGCCTCGTTTGCCGTCGGTGTGGTGGCGTCGCTGGCGACGCCGACCGTTCAGCCTTCGCAGGAGTCGGAGGCGAAGAAGGACGACGGGCGCTCGTCGGCGCCGGATCTGGCGCTGGGCGCTGCCGAGGGCAGCGCCGAGATGGACGGCGGCAAGCGGGACGCCTGAGGCGCCCCGCGCCTCACCGCGCCCTACCCGCGGTCCGCGAGCCAGGCTTCGACCTCGCCGCGGACCTTGCGGTCCAAGGCCATGGAGAGTTCCGCCTCGACGACCTGTTTGGCGTGGGGGCGGAGGCGGTCGACGGCTTCGAGGACGTGTTCGGTGGCGGCGTCGTCGCCGAGCAGGTGCCGTTTGAGGAGTTCGGCGAAGAGTTCGGCGATGGTGTCGACCTGGGCGCGGACGTGGGCGCCGGTGGCGAGGACGTCCGCGAGGGGGATGCCTTCGCGGACGAGTGCGGCGGAGGCGTCGAGGAGTCGGCGGCTGACGTGCACGATCTCGTCGCCTTCGACGGACAGGTAGCCGAGGTCGAGTGCGGCGGAGAGGTTCTCCGGGGTGTCCTCGCCGGGGAAGTGGGAGGCCAGGTCCTCGGGGGTGAGGCGGACGGGTGTCTCCTCGGAGAAGCGCGGGGTGTGGGCTTCGGTGAGGCCGAGGAGTTCGGCGGCGCTGTGGGAGTCGCGGCCCTTCTCGAAGGCGGCGAGGAGTTCGGCGATGCCGCCGAGGGTGTGTCCGCGTTCGAGGAGCGCGGTGATGGTGTGCAGGCGGTTGAGGTGGTGGTCGTCGTACCAGGCGATGCGGCCTTCGCGGCGGGGTGGCGGCAGCAGTTTGCGTTCGCGGTAGAAGCGCAGGGTGCGGGTGGTGATGCCGGCGGCCTCGGCGAGTTCGGCGGCGCGGTACTCGCGGCCGGGCGCGGGCTGGCCGGCGTCGCCGGTCGGCGCCTGTCCCGCCGGGGTCGCCGGGGTCGGCGCGTTCGCCGGTGTGTGTTGCTGTTCTTCGCTGGTCCCCACACGGTCAGCCTATGTCGGCGGGCGGGCCGGAACCCCTGGTGCAACTCCCGGTAACTTTCGCGTCCCGCCCCCTACCGCTCGGTACGAAGCTGCTCTAGCCTGCGAATCGTGCCAGTGATTACTGGCACAGTCGGCGGGGGTGCGGACTCCGCCGGCGTCACATGGTCGGGACGCATGGTCGGGAGGCGGCGGCATGGCCGAACGCGAACAGGCGCGGCGCGCACAGGCGGGACGCGAACACGTACGGGTGGCGGTGATCGGATCGGGCTTCGGCGGCCTCGGCGCCGCCGTGCGGCTGCGCCGGGCGGGGATCACGGACTTCGTGGTGCTCGAACGCCGCGGCGGTGTGGGCGGCACCTGGCACGACAACACGTATCCGGGGTGCGCCTGCGACGTGCCCTCGCACCTCTACTCCTTCTCCTTCGCGCCGAACCCGCGGTGGCCGCGCAGCTTCTCCGGGCAGGCGCACATCCACGCCTACCTGGAGGGCGTCGCCGACAACTACGGGCTGCGTCCGCACATCCGGCCGCACCACGACGTCGAACAGTTGACCTGGGACGAGGACGAGCTGCGCTGGGTGGTCGAGACGTCCCGGGGCACGCTCACCGCCGACGTCGTGGTCTCCGCGACCGGGCCGCTGTCGGATCCGAAGATCCCCGACATCCCGGGCCTGGAGGGATTCGGTGGCAAGGTCTTCCACTCCGCGGAGTGGGACCACGACTACGACCTGCGCGGCAAGCGCGTCGCGATGATCGGCACGGGCGCGTCGGCGATCCAGATCGTCCCCGCCATCCAGCCGACCGTCGGCCGCCTCACCCTCTTCCAGCGCACGCCGCCGTGGGTCATGCCGCGCGTCGACCGCCGCATCAGCGGGCTGGAACACTGGCTGCACGCGAAGGTGCCGATGAGCGCGACGCTGCGCCGGCAGATCCTGTGGGGCGTGCGGGAACTCCAGGTCAGCGCCTTCACCAAGCGGCCGCAGGAACTGGGCCTGGTGCAGCGGCTGGCGCTGGCGCACATGCGCCGGGCGATCAAGGACCCGGAGACGCGGCGCCGGCTCACGCCCGACTACCGGATCGGCTGCAAGCGCATCCTGCTGTCCAACGACTACTACCCGGCGCTGGCGAAGCCCAACGTCGACCTGGTCGCGTCGGGGCTGAAGGAGGTGCGCGGCAACACGCTCGTCGCGGCCGACGGCACCGAGACCGAGGTGGACGCCGTCGTCTTCGGCACCGGCTTCCACGTCACGGACATGCCGATCGCCCGCAAGGTCAAGGGCGCCGGCGGCGTGACCCTGGCGGAGGCGTGGAAGGACGGCATGGAGTCGCTGCGCGGCGCCAGCGCGGCCGGCTTCCCCAACTTCCTGACGATCATCGGCCCCAACACCGGGCTCGGCAACAGCTCGATGATCCTCATGATCGAGGCCCAGCTGAACTACATGGTGGACCACCTGCGGCAGATGGACGTGCTCGGTGGCCGGGTGGCGCTCGACGCGCGGCCGTCCGCCGTGCACGCATGGAACAAGTTCGTGCAGGACCGGATGCGGCGCACGGTGTGGACCACCGGCGGCTGCGACAGCTGGTACCTGGACGCGAACGGCCGCAACACCACGGTGTGGCCGGGCACCACCGGCGAGTTCCGCCGCCTCACGCGGGAGGTCCGGTTGGAGGAGTACGCGGTGCTGCGGCCGAAGGCGCGGGCCGTGGGCGGGGTGCCGGGGCCCGCCGGTCGTTCGTCGAAGCAGGAGGCTGCCGCATGAGCCGTGAACGCCACGCCACGACAGGCGTGTTCGCCCCGCCGAGACCGGACCGGGAGCTGACCGTCACCGCCCCCGACGGGCTGCTGCTGCACGCCGAGAGCCACGGTCCCGCCGACGGCCCGCCGGTGGTGCTCGCCCACGGCTGGACCTGCTCGACGGCGTTCTGGGCCCCGGTGATCCGGGACCTCACCGCCGACGGCCACCGCGTCGTCGTCTACGACCAGCGGGGGCACGGCCGCAGTCCGGCCGGGCTCGGCGGCGGGCCGACCGGCTACAGCACCGCCACGCTCGCCGACGACCTGTGCGCCGTGCTCGACGCGGTGCTGGCGCCCGGTGAGAAGGCCGTCGTCGGCGGGCACTCGATGGGCGGCATGACCCTGATGGCGGCCGCAGGAAGCCCCGAACTCAGGGAGCACGCCGCCGCGTTGATGCTGTGCAGCACGGGGGCGCAACGGCTGCCCGGGGACTCGCGGGTGGTGCCGGTGCCGTTCGCCCGGTTGCGTGGGCCGGCGCACAGGCTGCTGCTGACCGCCACGCTGCCGCTCGGCCCGGTCACCCCGCTCGGACGGAAGATGATCAAGTACGCGACGATGGGCCCGGACGCCGCCCCGGAGGCGGTGGACGCCGCCGCCCGGATCGTGCACGGCTGCCCGCGTCGGGTGCGGGCCGCGTGGGGCGGGGTGCTGGCCGGTCTCGACCTCACCGCGAGAGTGGCGGCACTGGACGTGCCGACGGCCGTCGTCGCCGGTACCAGGGACCGGCTCACCCCCTACCCGCACGCCCGCCGGCTGGCGGCCGCGCTGCCCCACCTCACCGAGCTGCACCGGCTGCCCGGCCTCGGCCACATGACGCCGCTGGAGGCGCCGGACGCGGTCGCCGGGGTGCTGAGAGGCCTGGCGACCGACCACCTCCGCCCGTCGGAGGCCGACAGGACGCCCCGGCCAGACGCACACGAACAGACCGACCGCGGAGCCGGCAAGCGCGGGACCGCGAAGCGCCGAGCCGTCAAGGAGGGTTCATGAGCCGCACGGTGTTGGACGGCCAGGTTGTCGTGGTGACGGGCGCCGCGCGCGGGGTGGGCGAACTGCTCGCCCGCAAGCTCGCCGCACGCGGCGCCCGGCTGGCGCTGGTCGGCCTGGAACCGGAGGAGTTGAAGCGGGTCTGCGCGGCCCTGCCGACCGACTCCGACCACTGGCACGCCGACGTCACCGACCACGTCGCGATGGCGGAGGTCGCGCAGGAGGTGAAGGCGCGCTTCGGCAAGGTGGACGTGGTGATCGCCAACGCCGGTGTCGCGCAGGGCGGGCCGTTCGCCGACAGCGACCCGGCCGCCTGGCGGCGGGTCGTCGAGGTCAACCTGATCGGCTCGGCGGTCACCGGGCGGGCGTTCCTGCCGCTGCTCACGGAGTCGCGCGGGTACCTGCTCCAGATCGCCTCGCTCGCCGCGATCACGGCCGCGCCGATGATGACCGCGTACTGCGCCTCGAAGTCCGGGGTGGAGGCGTTCGCGCACAGCCTGCGCGCGGAGGTCGCGCACCGGGGCGTCAAGGTGGGTGTGGCGTACCTGAGTTGGACGGACACCGACATGGTGCGCGGGGCCGACGAGGACGAGGTGCTGCGCGACGTGCGGCGCAGACTGCCGTGGCCGGCGAACAAGACGTACGAGCTGAGTCCGGCGGTCGACCGGATCGTCTCGGGCGTGGAGCGGCGGGCGGCGCACGTGTACGCGCAGTGGTGGCTGCGCGGCATGCAGCCGATCCGGGGCTACCTGCCCTCGTTCATCGGCGTCTTCGGGCCCCGTCAACTGGCCGGGGTGCAGGAGAAGTTGGCTGGCCGTGGCGGTGCTCCGCGCGGTCTGGTCGGCGCCGGCGGCGCGGCCGACGAGAAGGAACGGCGGGGATAGGACGAGGGCCGGGCCGTACGGCCCGGCCAGGGAGACCGCGGGGAGGCGGGGCGTCCGGCGGAGGGTTCGCCGGGCGTGACCGGGGGCGCGTCCGGCGACGGACGCGCCCCCGGTGCCGGCTACGCGGCGGTGCCGGCTACGCGGCGTCGCCCGCCGGTGCTCGGCCTCAGCGCTCGTCCCAGGCGTCGTCCAGGCTCTCCTGGTGCCCGGTGCGGCGCTCGGTCGGGCCGGTGCGGCCCTGCCGCTCGCGGGCGCCCGGGTCGGGGGCGCCGCGTTCTCGGGTGCCCTCGCGCTGGGGCTCCCGGCTGCCGCGCTCCGGCTCCCGGCTGCCGCGCTCGGGCTGCCGCTGCCGCTCGCCCTGCGCGCCGCGCTGACCGCCGCCGGGCGAGCCGCGTTCCGCGCCGCCCTGCTGCCGGCCGCCCTGTTCCTGGGCTCGGCGCTGCTGTTCCTTCTCGGCGCGGTCGCCGAACGCTTCCTTCGCCCGGTCCGCCGCCTGCTGCGCCTTGTCCCGGAACTGGTCTGACATGCCCATGTGTCACTCCCAAATGTGGTTCGAGTGGGCCGTGAAACAGCCTTGCACGGGGTGACATCCACCGCATTCCGGACAGGTCCGGCCAGGTGGCGGCCCGCGCCAACCCCCCGGCAGTCAGGCCATGTTCAATCCTGTCT
>NZ_WMLF01000011.1 GCF_014156695.1 Streptomyces durbertensis
CTCGCGTACCGCGCGCCGTTACGCGGCGAGGACTCGGCCCTCATCAGGCGCTACACGGTGGAATCACTCCGCTTCGGCCCGGGCGGCACGGGGAGCGGGGACGCGGCGTTCGACCAGGGATGAGGCCGCGCAGAGCAGTAGGCCTGCCATGAAGATCGGCGTGGACACCTCGAACGGCACTATCCGGACGATCAGCAATGCGGCGGCCTCCACCAGCGCACCCGCGCCCCACAACAACGGATGACGGACCTCCCGCCGGAGCCACCTCAACGGCATCCGCCCCGTGACGATCGTCATCACCCCGACCACGCCGAGGCTCAGCGCCAACAGCAACGTGACCACGAGGAAGAACACCGAGAACATCAGAACCCCCCTTTGATCACCAGGTCCATCATCGCGCATAACTGAGCCTGAGGGACCCCCGGCCTCCGGCAGGGCGTCCGAGTCGAAGGGCGGATGACGCCGTTCTCAGCGATTCGGTACTTCGGGGCTCGGCCTGTGCGCTGGTCTTCCGGTGAGCCAGGCCTTGAGACGGTCTGGAAACGTGCGGGCGCGGGTGACAGAGAGCGCAGCGGCGGAACTGCGCTCCCCTGCGTGGCGTCTCTCCTTCGACTCCCGGTCAATCGCCGGGAGTCGAAGGAGCCCGGTCAGGGGGAAGATCCATGTCAAGAGATCTCGGCGCCACGCCCGACGGCCAGCCTGGTGTTCTCTCCGGTTGCTTACCCGTGGTCTTCCTTATCGTGCTGGCGCTTCTTGCGACGGGGTCGAGTCGGTTCGACGTCAAACGGCATGACGACTTCGGCGACCACGGATTCCTGTCCGCTCGTTCGGCCGGTGGCGGCGTTGCGATGCACGCCCCTGAGCACACGCCCTGGTACGGCAGCTTCGGCGCGTTCGAGCTCTGTGTACG
Source organism: Streptomyces durbertensis (assembly GCF_014156695.1). Lineage (GTDB taxonomy): Bacteria > Actinomycetota > Actinomycetes > Streptomycetales > Streptomycetaceae > Streptomyces > Streptomyces durbertensis. The sequence goes on from NZ_WMLF01000011.1 coordinate 911, forward strand.
CAAGCCGGCCACGAGGGTGGTGCTTCGCGACATCACCTACGAGGCCGACGTGGAACCGTTGGAGGTAACGCCGTACATCCGGACCGTCCGCGACGAGGAGACGGTTCTCTCCGAGGACGGGTCACGTTCGGAAGAGACCACCCAGTTCTTCTCACGCCTGGGCGGTCCTCCGGCTTTCGATCACGACAGGACGCTGGCCGGCACGTTCAGTCGGAAGATCAACGGCCAGGTCATCACCCGTCGTTGTCTCGACAAGCCCGATCAACGCAAGGGCTATACGGAGCTGGTGTTCGTGATGAAGTTCGGAGCGGAGGGCGGCCACGTACCGCGCGCCGCGATCAACTACACCACCCACACAGGCGATTACACACTTAACCTCAACTGGGCCATGTCCGGGTGCGGTTCGGCGATACCGACCCCCGGCAGCGGCCTGCCCGAAGACGCCTGCGCGGCGGGTTAGGCAGCGGGCTTGCGGAGGTGTGCGACCTTCTCAGCTTCCGCCCTCTCGACTGCGGGCGATCTCGACGGATGGCAGACGAGCGGTGTCGCCGTCACGGGTGGGGACCTCAAGCGTGTGCTCGGTCTCCGCATCTCTGCGAATGGTGAGGGTGCCGACCATAGCCACAGGGTAGGCCGAAGCGACTACTCCGCCAGCTTGTGGCAGCGGTGGCGCGGAGGCCGGCGCCGATCCGGCGCCTCGGCCTCAGGCCGGGAAGCGGCGGGAGACGACGCGCCAGGCGAGTTCGAGGAGGAGGGCGGCGCAGGCGGCGATGGCGGCGGCGGTGAGGGGCATCGTCAGACCGACGAGGCGGAGGCGGAAGAACTCCTGGAGGACGGGGGTGATCATCACGACGAGGAAGCCGGCGGCCATCGTCGTGACGAGGGCGACGCGCCACCAGGTGTAGGGGCGGGCGACGATGACCAGGACCCACATGGCGACGAGGAAGAGCGTCAGCGTCGCGGCGCTGGTCTCGGCGTCGAGGTCGTCGGGGCCCGTGTAGTAGGCGCGGGCGAGCAGGTAGCAGACGAAGGTGGCGGCGCCGGCGATGAGTCCCGCCGGCATCGCGTAGCGGATGACGCGGCTGACAAAGCGCGGCTTCGCCCGTTCCTTGTTGGGGGCGAGGGCGAGGAAGAACGCCGGGATGCCGATGGTGAACGCGGAGAGCAGGGTGAGGTGGCGGGGCAGGAAGGGGTAGGGGACCTGCCAGATGATCACCAGGATGGCGATGAGGACGGAGTAGACCGTCTTGGTGAGGAAGAGCGTGGCGACGCGTTCGATGTTGCCGATGACGCGGCGGCCTTCGGCGACGACGGAGGGGAGCGTGGCGAAGCTGTTGTTGAGCAGGACGATCTGGGCGACGGACTTGGTGGCCTCGGAGCCGCTGCCCATGGCAACGCCGATGTCGGCGTCCTTGAGGGCGAGGACGTCGTTGACGCCGTCGCCGGTCATGGCGACGTTGTGGTCGCGGGCCTGGAGGGCGCCGACCATGTCGCGTTTCTGCTGGGGGGTGACGCGGCCGAAGACGGCGCCGCGCTCGATGGCCTTGCCCCTCTCGTTCTTGTCGTCGGGCATGCGGCGGGCGTCGACGGGGGTGTCGGCGCCGGGCAGGTCGAGTTTGGCGGCCACGGCGCCGACGGAGACGGCGTTGTCACCGGAGAGGACCTTGGCGGCGACGTTCTGCTCGGCGAAGTAGCGCAGGGTGTCGGCGGCGTCGGAACGCAGCCGCTGTTCGAGGACGACCAGGGCGACGGGCGTGGTGTCGTCGGTGACGGCGGGGTCGTGGAGGTCGCGGGCGGCGCGGGCGAGGAGGAGGACGCGGAGGCCCTGGGCGTTGAGGTCGTCGGTCTCGGAGAGTTCGGGGGCGTCGGGGGGCAGGAGGACGTCGGGGGCGCCGAGCAGCCAGGTCCCGGTGCGGTTGTCGGGGCCGGTGAGGTGGGCGCCGCTGTACTTGCGGGCGGAGGAGAAGGGCAGGGCGTCACCGCTGAGCCAGCGGCTGCTCTCGTCGGCCGGGCACTCCTCGATGATGGCCTGGAGGCTGGCGTTGGGGCGCGGGTCGGACTCGCCGAGGGCGGCGAGGATCTCCCGGGCGTGGGGTTCGTCGGCGTCGCCGAGGGGGCGGATCTCGGTGACGTCCATGCCGCCCTCGGTGAGGGTGCCGGTCTTGTCGAGGCACACGACGTCGACGCGCGCCAGTCCCTCGATGGCGGGAAGCTCCTGGACGAGGCACTGTTTCCGGCCGAGTCGGATGACGCCGATCGCGAAGGCGACGGAGGTGAGCAGGACGAGGCCTTCGGGGACCATCGGCACGATGCCGGCGACCATCCGGCGGATGGCCTCCTCGAAGTCGCTGCTCTCCACGAAGAGCTGGCTGATGATGAGGCCGGTGGCGGCCGGGATCATCATGTAGATGGTGTAGCGCAGGATCGTGTCGATGCCGCTGCGCAGCTCGGAGTGGACAAGCGTGAAGCGGGACGCCTCTTCGGCGAGCTGGGCGGCGTAGGCCTCGCGGCCGACCTTGGTGGCGGTGAAGCTGCCGCCGCCGGCGACGACAAAGCTGCCCGACATGACGGGGTCGCCGGCCTTCTTGACCACCGGGTCGGCCTCGCCGGTGAGCAGGGACTCGTCGATCTCCAGGTTGTCGGCCTCGACGATGGTGCCGTCGACGACGACCTTGTCGCCGGGGCCGAGTTCGACGACGTCGTCGAGGACGATCTGGTCGGTGGGCACCTGCACGGTCCGGCCGTCGCGGCGGACGCTGGGACGGGCCTCGCCGATGACGGCGAGGTTGTCGAGCGTCCGTTTGGCGCGCAGTTCCTGGACGATGCCGATGCCGGTGTTGGCGATGATCACAAAGCCGAAGAGGCCGTCCTGGATCGGTCCGACGACCAGGATGATCGCGAAGAGCACGCCGATGATGGCGTTGAACCGGGTGAGGACGTTGGCCCGGACGATGTCGACGGTGGAGCGGGAGGAGCGTACGGGGACGTCGTTGACCTGGCCCCGGGCGACGCGTTCGGCGACCTGGGCGGTGGTGAGTCCGGGGGCGGGGCGGGCCGCGGGCTCCTCAGTGAGCACGTCCCTCGCCCGGCCCGGGGCGCTCGCCGCCCGCGTCGTCGTCGACCCGCTGCGTCATGTCATCGACGGTAAGCGGATCGGCGGCGGAGCGCTTGCCGGCGTCCGCCGGGTCGGCGGCGGTGGGCGCCTCCGCGTCGGGGGCGACCTGCCGGCCGGGAGACTCTCCGGCGGCGCGGCGGATCGCGGCGTCGCGGGCGCGGACGTACCAGACGCCGATGAGGCCGAGGCCGCCGCCGGCGAGGCAGGTCCAGATCCACCAGTCGTGGCCGTGTTCCCGGTACCAGCCGTAGAAGGGGAGCTGGAGGAGGAAGAGCGCGAACCAGACGACCGTGCCGCCGGTGACGGTGGCGACGACGTTGCCCTCCAGGGGTTCGGGCGCCTCGCGCTTACCGTCGGTCCAGTTGCTCAAGCGCATCGTGTCGGCCAGTCTCTCGCCGGAACAGGGGTCGGGAACAGCGTATCGAGCGGGTGGCTGCGGGGCGGTCGGGCAGCTTCGAGAACGGGTGCGACCGGGGTCTACGCGCGGAGATGGCTTTCCGGGCGTACGTATGTTCATACTGAAACGATTCGCCCTCCGGCCGGGATCCGTCGTGGCATCCTCCCAACCGCCGGGTCGGGGCACCACCCCAAGAGCTTGCACCGAGGTACCCCCATGCCCGCTTCGGCCACCACCACCGGCCCCGCCGGCCCGAGCCCGTCCGCCGGGCCCGGCCCTTCCACCGGCGGCCGTCCGAGCGCCGTGGACCGCTTCTTCAAGATCTCCGAGCGCGGCTCGTCCGTCGGTCGTGAGCTGCGCGGCGGTCTGGCGACGTTCTTCGCCATGGCGTACATCATCGTGCTCAACCCGATCATCCTCGGCTCGGGTACCGACAAGTACGGCCACCAGCTCGACAACGCGCAGCTCGTGACCGCGACCGCCCTGATGGCCGGCCTGACGACGCTGCTGATGGGCGTCATCGGCAACGTGCCGATCGCGCTCGCGGCGGGGCTCGGCATCAACGCCGTCGTCTCGCTGCAGCTCGCGCCGCAGATGAGCTGGCCGGACGCGATGGGCATGGTGGTGCTCGCCGGCCTGGTGCTGATGGTGCTGGTCGCCTCGGGACTGCGGCAACGGGTGCTGGACGCGATCCCCGGCGGGCTGCGGCGGGCCATCGCGATCGGCATCGGCCTGTTCATCTCGCTGATCGGGCTTGTCGACGCGGGCTTCGTGACCCGCAACCCGGACGCCGCGCACACCACCGTGCCGCTCGGACTCGGCACCGGCGGCCAGCTCCAGGGCTGGCCGGTCCTGGTCTTCGTCCTCGGCCTGGCGCTGATGTTCGTGCTGGTGGTCCGCAAGGCCAAGGGCGCGATCCTGATCGGCATCGCCGTGATGACGGGCCTCGCGATCACGGTCAACAGCATCGCCGCCATCCCCGACGAGAAGTGGGGGCTGGCCGTGCCGACCATCCCCGACAGGATCGTCAGCATGCCGGACTTCGGGCTGATCGGGCAGGTGAGCCTGTTCGGCGGGTTCCGCGAGGTCGGCGTGCTCACCGGCTGCCTGTTCGTCTTCACCGTGCTGCTGTCCAGCTTCTTCGACGCGATGGGCACGATCATCGGCGTCGGCGAGGAGGCGAAGCTGACGGACGAGAAGGGTCAGCTGCCGGGCATGGGCCGGGTCCTGATGACGGACGGCGCGGCGGTGGCGCTCGGCGGCGCCGGCTCCTGCTCGGCGAACACCTGCTTCGTCGAGTCGACGGCCGGTGTCGGCGAGGGCGCGCGCACGGGCCTGGCGAACCTGATGACCGGTGGACTGTTCCTGCTGGCGCTGGTCTTCACCCCGCTGGCGACCGTGGTGCCCTCGCAGGCGGCGACGCCGGCGCTGGTGGTGGTCGGCCTGCTGATCATGGCGTCCAACGTCGGGGAGATCGACTGGTCGGACATCACGATCGCTGTCCCGGCCTTCCTGACGATGATCTCCATGCCGTTCACGTACAGCATCACCAACGGCATCGGCATCGGCGTGCTGTCGTTCATCCTGCTGCGGCTGGCCACCGGCCGGGCGCGGCAGATCCCCTGGCTGCTCAACGCCGTGGGCGTGTGCTTCCTCGTGTACTTCCTGCTGAGCCCGATCGAGCAGGCCCTGGGTCTGAAGTAGCCCGAGGCCGCAGGCTTCGACCGTGACCGCGCTCCCCCGCCCGGGGGGCGCGGTCACGTCGTGTGGGGCGTGGCTCCCGGGCGGGCCCCGTCACGGACGTCGTCGCCGCTCATCCCGGTGGGGCCGGGCCGGCGCTCCTCCCTGCCCGACGCGGCGTCGAGTCCGGGGGCGGCGTCGGTGCGGTAGAAGCGGTCGGTCTCCTCCACGGCGGAGCGGAAGCGTTCGTCGAAGTCCTCCCGGACGAGCAGGGTGAGCACATAGTCCTGGACGCTGACGCCACGCCGCGCGGCGTGCTCGCGCAGCCGCGCCAGGAGCTGGTCGGATATGCGGACACTGAGCACCGTTGATGTCATGGCCACCACGGTCCGGCGCGGACGGCTCGCCGGGTTCCCGTTCGAGGCGAAGCTCACTCGGACGGGTGAAGCGGCGCGTACGGGCCGCCAGGGCCGGGAACAAGGGAAACCGGCTGGTTGTTAGACGAGCTAATGAGTTACCCTAAAAAGCATGCCGGACCTGTCGCACGGCGAGGACGCCGCCGCCGTGAACACCCTCCGCTCGTCCATCATGCTGCTCGGCCGGCGGCTCAAACACCAACGGGTGGACGAGTCGCTGAGTCCGGCGGAGATGTCCGTGCTCGGACTGCTGTCGCTGTGCGGCTCGGCCAGCCCGGGTGAGCTGGCCCGCAAGGAGCACGTCCAGCCGCCGTCCATGACCAGGATCATCGCGATGCTGGAAGCCAAGGGACTCGTCAGACTGGAGCCGCACCCGGACGACCGGCGCCAGAAGGTCGTCACCCGCACCGAACAGGCCGAGTCGATGCTCGCCGCCAGCCGCGCCAAGCGGAACCGCTGGCTCACGGAGCTGGCCGGACAGCTCGACGACGACGAGTGGGCGAAGCTGCGCGCCGCGGCTCCGGTACTGGAGAAGCTCGCCCAGATGTGACAAGAGAAGGAGGCGAAGAGCCCTTGAGTTCGGGACCCGGAGCAGAATCCGCACCCGCACCGAACCACTCCGACGACCACACCGCACACCACGACACGCACAGCACCGCGCACCACGACGCTCACAGCACCGCGCACAGCAACACGCACCGCGGCAGCGCCGCCCACGACACGGGCGGATCGACCCGTACCGTCGACGCGCCCCCGGACGCGAAGAACTCGATGTTCAGCTCGCTGCGCATCCGCAACTACCGGCTGTTCGCGATGGGCCAGATGGTCTCCAACACCGGTACCTGGATGCAGCGCATCGCCCAGGACTGGCTGGTCTTCACCCTCACCGGGTCCGCCACCGCCGTGGGCCTCACGGTGGCACTGCAGTTCCTGCCGATGCTGCTCTTCGGCCTGTACGGCGGCGTCCTCGCCGACCGCTGCGCGAAGCGCCGGCTGCTGCTGCTCACCCAGTCCGCGATGGGCATGACCGGGCTGGTGCTCGCCGTGCTGACGCTCAGCGGCCACGTCCAGGTCTGGCACGTGTACGCGACCGCCTTCGCCCTCGGCATGATCACCGTGGTCGACAACCCGACCCGGCAGACGTTCGTCTCCGAGATGGTCGGTCCCGGCCAGCTCCGCAACGCCGTCTCGCTCAACTCCGCGAACTTCCAGTCGGCGCGGCTGATCGGCCCGGCCGTCGCCGGTGTGCTGATCACCAGCGTCGGCAGCGGCTGGGCGTTCCTGCTGAACGGCCTGTCGTTCCTCGCGCCCATCGGCGGGCTGCTGCTGATGCGCACCGCCGAACTGCACACCACCGAGCGGGCTCCACGCGCCAAGGGGCAGCTCCGCGAGGGCCTGCGCTACGTGCGCGGGCGGCCCGAGCTGCTGTGGCCGATCATCCTGGTCGGCGCCATCGGCACCTTCGGCTTCAACTTCCCGATCTGGCTCACCGCCTTCACCGACCACGTCTTCGACCGGGGCGCCGGCGGCTACAGCCTGCTGAACGTCCTGATGGCCGCCGGTTCGGTGGCGGGCGCGCTGCTGGCCGCCCGGCGCAACTCGTCGCGGATGCGGATGATGGTCGGCGCGGCCGCGCTGTTCGGCGTCCTCCAGATGACCGCCGCGCTGGCACCGGCGTACTGGCTGTTCGCGGCGTTGATGCTGCCGATCGGCGTGATGGGCCTGACCTTCAACGTCACGGCCAACTCGGGCGTGCAGCTCGCGTCGGCCCCGGCGATGCGCGGCCGGGTGATGAGCCTCTACATGATGGTCTTCGTCGGCGGCACGCCGATCGGCGGCCCGGTCATGGGTTGGGTCACCGACACCTACGGCGCCCGGATCGGCTTCCTGAGCGGCGGGGTGCTGTCGCTGGCGTCCGCGCTGCTCGTCGGCCTGGCGCTGGCCCGGGCGGCCGGGCTGCGGCCCCGCGTCGACGTGCGGGCGGCCCGCCGCGAGGGACGACCGATGCTGAGCTTCGTCGCCCGCGAGCTGCCGGCCGGCGCGGCGGTCGCCGGGGCGACGGCGGGCCCGGCGAGCACGACAGCCGCGGCGAGCGAGGCCGCGACAGGCGGTGCCGAGACGGGCGGCGCCGGGCGTCCGGCGCTCGCACCGGCCGGCTCCGCCGCCCGCTGACAGGGCGGGGCGCCGCTCCGGCGGGCCCCGGAAGGACCGGCCTAGCCTGGGGGCATGCGACTGTTCGCGGCCGTCACTCCCCCGCCCGAGGCCCGGGAGGAGCTGCGGCGCCATGTGGGCGCCGCCGCCTCCGCCGGGCCGGAGCGGCTGCGCTGGACCGATCCGGACGACTGGCACGTCACGCTCGCCTTCTACGGCGAGGTGCCGCCGGAGCGGGTGGCGGAGCTGTGCACACGGCTCGGCCGCGCCGCCCACCGCCACGCCCCGCTGGAGCTGTCCGTGCGCGGCGTCGGCCGGTTCGGCGACCGGGTGCTGTGGGCCGGGGTGACCGGGGACCGCCCGGCGGTCGAGGGGCTGCGTCGCCTCGCGGACGCGGCGAAGGCCGCCGGGCGGCGGGCCGGCGCGCCCGTCGACGACGCCCACCGCTACCACCCGCACCTCACCCTCGCCCGGGCGCGCGGCGACGTGCGCCTCGCGCCGCTTGTCGAGCGGCTGGCCGACTTCGACGGCGCGACCTGGGCCGCCGAGGAGGTCCAGCTGGTCCACAGCACGCTGCCGCGTTCCGGCGTACCCGGGGAGCGGCCGCGTCACGAGCTGCTGGAGAGCTGGCCGCTGACCGGTTGAGGCAGCCGTCCGGTTACCGTAGAGGACGTGAACACGAAGATCCGCACACGCATTGTGACCGGGGCGCTCCTGGTGATGTTCGCCGTCGTGGCGGTGGCGGCGGCCTTCGGCCGGTAGCCCGGCGCGTCGTCCGCGCCCGGCCGGCCCCGCGCCGCCCACCACCGCCACCGGCGGTCTCACGCCGTCACGGCTTCACAGCCTCACGTCCTCACAGCCTCACCAGGCGAACGCCTCGGGGGACGGGCCCGGGCCGGGGAAGACCTCGTCCAGGCCGGTCAGCAGCTCCTCGTCCAGCTCCAGCTCGACGGCTCGCAGCGCGGAGTCCAGTTGCGCGCGGGTGCGCGGGCCGACGATCGGCCCGGTGACGCCCGGCCTGGTCAGCAACCAGGCGAGCGCGACCTCGCCCGGCTCCTTTCCGTGCTTGGCGACCAGGTCCTCGTACGCCTGCACCTGGTCGCGGAGCGCGGAGTTCCGCAGCGCCTCGGCGGAGCGTCCCGTGGCGCCGCGCTCGGCGCCGCCTTCCCGTTCCTTGCGCAGCACGCCGCCGAGCAGTCCGCCGTGCAGCGGCGACCAGGGGATGACACCGAGGCCGTAGGCCTGTGCCGCCGGGATGACCTCCATCTCGGCGCGCCGCTCGGCGAGGTTGTACAGGCACTGCTCGCTGACCAGGCCGAGGCTGCCGCGCCGGGCGGCGGCCTCGTTGGCCTGCGCGAGGTTCCAGCCGGCGTGGTTGGAGGAGCCGACGTAGAGGATCTTGCCCTGCTGGACCAGGACGTCCATCGCCTGCCAGATCTCCTCCCACGGCGTCTTCCGGTCGACGTGGTGGAACTGGTACAGGTCGATGTGGTCGGTCTGGAGGCGGCGGAGGCTGGCGTCGACGGCGCGGCGGATGTTCAGCGCCGAAAGCAGGTCGTTGTTGGGCCAGTTGGTGCCGTCGAGGGCCATGTTGCCGTACATCTTGGTGGCGATGACCACCTTGTCGCGACGGTCGCCGCCCTTGGCGAACCAGTTGCCGATGATGGTCTCGGTGCGGCCCTTGTTCTCGCCCCAGCCGTAGACGTTGGCGGTGTCGAAGAAGTTGACGCCGGCGTCGAGCGCGGCGTCCATGATGGCGTGGCTCTCCGGCTCGTCGGTCTGCGGGCCGAAGTTCATCGTGCCGAGGACCAGTCGGCTGACCTTGAGTCCGGTGCGTCCAAGACGTGTGTACCTCATGGTGGTCAAGCCAACGTGTTGGAGCGCGCTCAAGGCAAGGGGGCGCGCGGCCGGGGGCTCGCCCCCGGTTGCCGGGCAGGCTTCAGTCGCGCGGGAACTCGTCGGTCTGCAGGACGAGGTCGACGGGGGTCTCCGTGAGGTCGACCGGCTCGCCGAAGTCGACGGGAAGGCGGGTGTCGTACTCGCCGTTCTGCTTCGGGTCCGTGTACACGATGCAGCGGCCGGTGTAGGGGTCGGCGACCAGGTAGACGGGGACGCCGGCGGTGGCGTAGGCGGCGAGCTTGGGCCCGTAGTCGTTGAGGGCGGTGTCCCGGGAGATCACCTCCGCGACGAACTCCAGGTCCTTGTACGACCAGCGGCCGCTCTTGTCCCGCTTCGCGCCGGAGCGCATGGCCGCGACATCACACGCGAAGCCGTTCAGCTTGCCGGGAAAGTCGATGCGGACGTCCGAGGCGATCCGGTTGCGCGGGTAGCGTGCGCTGATCTGTTGCGCGATGTCGAAAATGATCTCCCAGTGCGTCTGGCGCTGCGGCGACATGAAGATGTGTCCCTCGACGATCTCGACCTTGAATCCCTCGGGGACGGGCATCTTGTCGACCCAGTCGAACATCGTGTCCAGGTCACGCTCGTCGCGTACGTCGTGGACGCCGTTCGCGGTGCGCTCGTCAGCCATGTCGATCCTGTCGTTCTCCACGACGGTCATAACGGCGCCTCCTCCCCACCGCCCGTTCCGGTACAGGCAGTCGCCTGGTTCAACGATAGTCGGGAAGTAGGGTCACGGCCGGTGTGTCCGGTGTCGGCGCGTCGTGACCGGGGCCGGGTTGCAGGTCAGGCGGGTTGCGGGGTCGCGGTGTGCTCGGCGAGCGGGTAGGGGGCGCCGATGTTCCACGCGGCGTGGAGGGTGTCGGCGAAGGCGGCGGCGAGTCGGTGCTCGCCCGCGACGGAGGGGTGGGTGCCGTCGTGGGTGTCGCGATCGAGGGACCAGCCGGCCGGCTGCGGGGCGAGCACGAGCGGGGAGGCGGGGGTGTCGAGTTCGGCGACGGTGGACGCCAACAGCTCGTTGAACCGGGCGCATTGGGCGGCGAACGGCTCGTCGAGCGCGGCCCGGACGTTGGGGATGACGGGGAGCAGCACGGCGCGCAGGGCGGGTGCCGCCGCGCGGGCGTCGGCGAGGAAGCGGCGGACGTTGCCGATCGTCTGCTCGGCGTTGGTGTAGAAGCCGAGGTCGATGAGGCCGAGGGAGATCAGCAGTATGTCGGGGCGGTGGTCGCGGACGACGTCGCCGATGACGGCGGAGTGGTGCAGCCAGCCTTCACCCCATCCGGCGAGGTGTGCGCGGGCCTCGTGCGGGAAGGCGGGGTCGCCGTACTCGGTCGAGCCCTCGTGGAGGGCGTGGCGGGGACCGACCATGGTGACGGCGCCCGCTTCTCCGCCGCCGTCGCGCAGGTGCCGCCAGAGGCGGTAGCGCCAGGTGTGGTCGCCCGCGCCGCCTATGGTCATCGAGTCGCCGACACACAGAATTCGCACGCCCGTCATCCTGCCGGACGGTGGCGACCGGGGGCGACGTGATGCCGGTCACCCGGCTGCTCGGGGCACATGGCAGGCTTGTGCCATGCGGATGTGGGCGGGTGTGCGGGGTGTCGGCGCGGCGCTGGTGGCGCTGCTGCTGTGGAGTGGTCCGGCGGCCGTGGCGGCCGACAGCGGTTCCACCGGGGAGAGCGGGCCGACGGAGCCGTTCACGCTGTCCGATCCGCGCATCGTGGAGTCCAGTGGCCTGGCGGCGAGCCGGGCGCACGAGGGTGTGTACTGGACGCACAACGACAGCGGTTACGCGCCGGTGGTGTACGCGGTGGACAGCACCACGGGGCGCACGCTGGCCGCGATCACGCTGACCGGCGTCGAGGGGCGCGACCTGGAGGCGGTCTCCGTCGGCCCGGACGGCAACGTCTACGTCGGCGACATCGGGGACAACTTCGGCGGCCGCTGGCCGGAGGTGTGGATCTACCGGTTCCCCGAGCCGGAGCAGCTGCAGGACCAGACGCTGCAGCCGACCCGCTTCACGGTGCGGTACGCGGACGGGCCGAGGGACGCCGAGTCGCTGGCCGTGCACCCGGTCACCGGCCGGGTCTACATCGTCGGCAAGAACGAGGACGGCGACGGACTGTACGCCGGACCGCGGGAGTTGACGACGCAGGGGGTGAACGTCTTCCAGCGGGTCGCGGAGATCGACCTGTGGGCGACGGACGCCGCGTTCTCCCCGGACGGCACACGGCTGGCGGTGCGCGGCTACTTCGGCGGCATCATGTACGACTGGAACGACGGGGCGCCGAAGCGGCTCGGCCGGCTCCAGGTGCCGATCCAACGCCAGGGCGAGTCGGTGGCGTTCACCCCGGACGGCCGCCGGCTGCTGTACGGCAGCGAGGGCGCGAACAGCGAGGTCCGGCCGGTGGAGCTGGTGGGCGACCAGCGTCCGGAGAACGTACTGAAGGCCGAGGAGAAGGCGCGGCGGGACGGCGGTTCGGGGGCACGGGAGGGCGCCGGCGGCGCCGCCGGGGAGGACGCCGAACGACCCTCGGGCTCGGCCGTGCTCGGCGCGGTGACGATCGCGGCCGTGGTGGTCGGCTGGATGGGGCTGCGCAGGCTGCGGCGCCGCTGAGGCCGCCGCGTCCGGCTCAGGGGCGCGCGTGACTCAGCCGGCCGCCTTGCGGGCGATCAGGGCGGCGACCCCGTCCAGCAGCACCTCCAGGCCGAGGTCGAAGGTGTACTCCTCGCTGGCGTTGAAGCTGTCCTCGTCCAGCCCGGCGACCTGCGGGTAGTCGCCGCTCTCCATGGCCCTGGCCAGGTAGGGCATCTGGGCCTGCCAGAACTCCTCGTCGCTGACGCCGGACTGCTCGATCACCTGGCGCTGCAGCAGGTAGGTGCGGGCGACGCCGAGCACGTAGCCGTCGAGGGCCACCAGGACCGAGACCCGCTGCCGGCCGGTGAGGCCGAGGCCGTCGAGCGCGGCGAGGGCGAAGTCGAAGCCGCCCAGGGCGTTGGGTCCGAGGAGCGGCCTGGACTGGTTGACCTGGAGCAGCCACGGGTGGCCGGTGTACAGCTCCCAGGAGCCGCGGGCGATGTACTCGAGGGTGGTGCGCCAGTCCTCACCGCGGCGGGATGCGAGGTCGGCCACCGGGCCCTGGACGTGGTCGACCATGAGGTCGAGCAGTTCGCTCTTGCCGGGGACGTAGCGGTAGAGGGACATCGTCCCGACGCCGAGTTCCGCCGCGACCTTGCGCATGGACAGGGCCGCCAGGCCCTCCCGGTCGGCGATCCGGACGGCAGCCGCGACGACCTGTTCGAGGTCCAGGCCGGGCCTCGGGCCCCTGGTGGGCGGCTCCTTGGTCTTCCACAGCAGTTCGAGGCTGCGGGTCAGATCGCCGCTGCCGGCGTAGTCGGTCGTCATGATGCCGCCCATCCTAAATCGCTTGCGGACCACCTCTGCGTATGGTGTACGCTGTTTTATCTGAGTACAGCGTACCCAGTTTTCTCTCCAGGGGGGGAAGCACCGTGAAAGCGTCAGAACACGCGGTCCTCGCCGAAGGACTCAGCAAGCGATACAGAGGCCGGAAGAACAGCAAGCAGGCGCTGGACGCCTTCGACCTGGCCGTGCCCACCGGGTCGGTCCACGGGCTGCTGGGGCCCAACGGCGCCGGCAAGACCACCGCCGTGCGCATCCTGGCCACCCTGCTCCGCGCGGACGGCGGCCGGGCCCTCGTCGGCGGGCACGACGTGCGGACCGAGCCGCGCCTGGTGCGGCGGCAGATCGGCTTCACCGGCCAGTACGCCGCCGTGGACGAGATCCTCACCGGGCGGCAGAACCTCCGCATGTTCGGCCGGCTCTTCCACCTCTCCCCCTCCGCCGCCGCCCGCCGGGCCGACGAGTTGCTGGAGCAGTTCGACCTCGTCGACGCGGCTGACAAGCAGGTCTCCGGGTACAGCGGCGGGATGCGGCGGCGGGTCGACCTCGCCGCGTCGATGATCCTCGCGCCCCGGGTGCTCTTCCTCGACGAGCCGACCACCGGACTCGACCCGCGCGGCCGCAACGAGGTGTGGGCGGCGGTGCGGGGGCTGGTCGCCGGCGGCACCACGGTCCTGCTCACCACGCAGTACCTGGACGAGGCCGACCAGCTCGCCGACCGCATCGCCGTCATCGAGCACGGCCGCAAGATCGCCGACGACACCCCGGAACGGCTGAAGGACCGCATCGGCGGCGACCAGATCGAGGTGGTCGTGGCGGACGCCGGGGAGCTGCCGCTGGCCGCGAAGGCCGTCGCCCGCGTCAGCGACACCGAACCACGGACCGACAGCGAGACGCTGCGGGTCTCGGCGCCGGTGAGCGACCGGGTGGGCGCGCTCACCGAGGTCGCCCGCACGCTCCAGGACGAGGGCGCGGACGTCGTGGACATCGGACTGCGGCGCCCCACGCTCGACGAGGTGTTCCTCCGGCTGACCGGCGGCCGCCGGGACGCCGGCCACCCTGACGACTCCGACCACCGTGCCGAGGGGACGACCCGGGGCGTCCAACGAGAGGGTGAGACCGCATGACCGCCACCGTTCGCACCACGAGCAGGCCCGAAGGCGGACCCGAGAGGGGAAACGCCCCCGTCAGGGTCTCCGTGCCGACGCTGCCGGACGGCCCGGAGAGCCGGCTGTACTGGGCGTTCGCCGACTGCTGGACCATCGTGCGGCGCGATCTGACACACCTGGTCAAGCAGCCCGTCATCATCGCCTGGCAGCTCGGCTTCCCCATCGTGTCGGTGCTGCTGTTCGTCTACGTCTTCGGCAGCGGCATGGCGGTCGGCGACGGCGTGGACTACAAGACGTTCGCGATGCCCGGCATGTTCGCGATGACCATGGCCTTCGGCTTCATGAACACGGCGATGGCGGTGGTGATCGACAAGGACCGCGGGGTCACCGACCGGTTCCGGTCCATGCCGATGGCCTCCAGCGCGGTGGTCACCGGCCGCGGCGTGTCCGACCTCGCGCACGCCTCGATCGACCTCGTCGTCCTGGCGGCCATCGCCCTGGCCATCGGCTGGCGGTCGGACAGCGGGATCCTCGCCACGCTCGCCGCGTTCGCGCTGCTGCTCCTGCTGCGGTTCGCGCTGATCTGGGTCGGGGTGCTGCTCGGCCTGGTGGTGCGCAACCAGGAGGCGGCGGGGAACCTCTTCGCGGTGGCGTTCCCGTTCGGCATGATCTCCAGCGTGTTCACGCCGCCGTCGATGATGCCGGACTGGCTGGGCACGATCGCGATGTGGAACCCGGTGTCCTCGACCGCGAACGCGGTCCGGGAGCTCTTCGGCCAGCAGTCACCGGAGCTCGGCACAAGCTGGATCGAGCAGCACGCGGTGCTGATGGCGGTCGTCTGGCCGCTGGCCATCACGGCGGTGTTCCTGCCGCTCGCGGTGCGTCGCTTCCAGTCGCTCTCCCGCTGAGCGGGTGAAAGGGCCGTTTTGCGCCCCGCGTACCGGGTACGCGGGGCGCATGACCACACCGTCGTCCGGGTTTGACATGTTCGCCGGGGAGCGGCGCGTCCGCCTCACCACCTACGAGCGGGACGGCCGGCCCGTCGGCGAGGCCTCCGCACTCGCCGTCGAGGGCGACCGGGCCTACTTCCGCGCCTCTCGGCGCACCCACAAGTGTGAACGTCTGCACCGCTACCCCGAGGTGGAGATCGCCACCGCGAGCATGGACGGGACTCCCACCGGCGCGCCGATGAAGGCGCGGGCCCGCCGGCTGGAGGGCTCCGACGCCCGCCACGCCGCGCGCTGCCTGGCAAAGCGGCATCCGCTGATGCACGGCGTGCTGCTGCCCGTCGGCGCGGTGCTGACCGGCGACCGGGCCGAGCACTACGAGCTGCGGCTGATCGGCGAGTAGGGCGGAAGAAGGCAGAAGAAGGGGGAGGGCGCCGGCTCGCGGTCGCCCTCCCCCCCCTCACACCTGTGCGGTCACAGACGCTCGATGACGTGGTCCACGCAGGCGGTGAGCGCCTGCACGTCCGCCGGGTCGATCGCCGGGAACATGGCCACACGCAGCTGGTTGCGGCCCAGCTTGCGGTACGGCTCGGTGTCCACGATGCCGTTGGCCCGCAGCACCTTCGCCACGGCCGCCGCGTCCACCTCGTCGGCGAAGTCGATCGTGCCGACCACCTGGGAGCGCTCGGCCGGGTTGGCGACGAACGGGTTCGCGTACTTGGACTGCTCGGCCCAGCCGTAGAGGTTGTCGGCGGAGGCGGCGGTGCGGCCGACGGCCCATTCCAGACCGCCCTGCCCGTTGATCCACTCCAGCTGGTCGGCGAGGAGGAAGAGGGTGGCCAGCGCCGGGGTGTTGTAGGTCTGGTTCTTCCGCGAGTTGTCGATGGCCACCGACAGGTCGAAGAAGGCCGGGATGTGCCGGTCGCTCGCGGCGATCCGCTCGGCGCGCTCGACGGCGGCCGGGGAGAACACGCCGAGCCACAGCCCGCCGTCGGCGGCGAACGACTTCTGCGGCGCGAAGTAGTAGACGTCCGTCTCACTGATGTCGACGGGCAGGCCGCCCGCGCCGGAGGTGGCGTCCACCAGCACCAGTGCGCCCTCGTCGGCGCCGGCCGGGCGCTCGATCGGCATGGCGACACCGGTCGAGGTCTCGTTGTGGGTGAGACCGTAGACGTCGATGCCGGCCTCGGCCCGCGCCTGCGGGTGGGTGCCAGGGTCGGCGGAGATCACCGAGGGCTCGTCGAGCCAGGGCGCGAGCTTGGCCGCCTTGGCGAACTTGGAGGAGAACTCGCCGAACGACAGGTGCTGCGAGCGGCGCTCGATCAGCCCGTGCGTCGCGATGTCCCAGAACGCGGTGGAGCCGCCGTTGCCGAGGATGACCTCGTAGCCCTCGGGCAGCGAGAACAGCTCGCTCACGCCCGTGCGCACCCGGTCGACCAGGTCCTTGACGGGAGCCTGGCGGTGGGAGGTGCCGAGCAGGGAGGTGCCGGTGGCGGCCAGGGCGCTGAGCGCCTCGGTCCGCACCTTGGAGGGACCCGAACCGAAGCGTCCGTCGGCGGGCTTGATGTCAGCGGGAATCTGGATCTCAGCCACGGGGTGAGCCTAGTCGCTGACGGGCCGCCGGGTGACCGCGTCCGATCACTGAGACGGGTGAAGCCTGCTTCTGGTCACGCGGCGGGCCGGGACACAAGAGTGCCGTCCCGGCCCGCCGGCGCGCCGTCAGTCGAACCAGCGGGCGGTGGTGAGTTCCGGGGCGCGGTCCGGGTCCTCCAGCAGCGCGGCGACCTCGAAGCGGCGCCGCCAGTCCCCGGCGGCCCAGCACAGCCCGGCGGCCAGGCCCTCCAGCGTGGCGACGTGCAGCCGGCCGTCGGCGGTGAGCCGCCAGTCGAGTTCCACGCCGTCGACGACCAGTTCGTCGTGTTCGGTGTACTCCACCGGCACGTCGGCGCCGAGCAGTTCCCGCACCTGCGGCGGCACGCTGCGCGGCTGGCCGCCGTCCGGCGCCGGGGCGGGGAGTTCGGCGCTGAGGAGCGGTACGTCCAGGACGGTCGCCAGCCGCTCGGCGAGCGAGGGCCGCACCGGCAGCAGGGGCCGGCCGGCGGCCAGCGGCAGCAGGTCGGGCGCGTCGGCGACCAGCGCCTCGGTGGCGTCCACGATCCGCACCTCGTCGTCGACGACCGCCCGCAGCTCGTCGGGAAGGGTGACCTCCTCCGGGTCGAGCTCGGCCAACAGGCTGTAGAGGCCGTGGAGTTGGGCGGGCCGAACCGAGAGGTGGGGGTCGGCGAGCCGGGCGAGCAGTTCGGCTGACCCGCCGGGCTCGTCCAGCAGCGCGGCGGCCGAGGTGCGGACGCCGAGGGCGCGCAGCACCTGCGGGTCGTCGAAGCCGCTGGCGTCGACCTCCTCGTAGAGGCCGGCGAGCAGCGGGTCGGCGCCGGCGGCGCGCAGTCCTGCCGGGCGGCGGCCGTCGAGCACCGGGTGGCCGCGCAGCCACCAGGCGGTGTAGGGGCGGACGGACTCGGCGGTGCCGTCGGGCAGCAGCACCCGCACCGGGGTGGTCAGGGCGTCCCTGAGCGGCGGCCTGGAGAGCTGGGCGAGCGCCTGCGGCCAGCGGTCGTCGTCGACGAGTTCCAGATCGCGGACGGCCAGCAGTTCGGTGGCGACGGGCGGCACGGGTGTCTCCGGCAGCCCGTCCAGGACGTCCTCGCACCAGACATCGACGGCGTCCAGCAGCCCGGCGTCGTCCGGCTCGGGGAAGTCGCCTTCCCTGGGCTCGAGTTCGTCCGGGTCGAGCACCACGTCCTGAGCGCGGACGAGGGTGAAGCCGGCCAGCACGCCGACGGCGGCCAGTGGCTCGGGGCCCCAACGGTCGACCAGCTCCCGGTCGCAGAGCGGGAGTTCACCCTCGCGGACGACGGCGGCCAGATCGCTTCCGGGGAGCAGGAGTTCGGCGGCGGCGGTGAGTTCGCCGTCCTCGTCGGGCAGGGCGAGCGCGCCGAGCCAGGGCTCGTCGCCGACGCCGAGGCCGGCGTCCCGGACGAGGCCGAGGACGGTGTCGGCGAGTTCGTCCGGGTCGGGGCCGAGGCCGTCGTCCAGGCCGCCGTCCCAGCTCTCCTCCTGGTCCATCGACGCGGCGACGGCCGCCCGCACCTGCGGTGTGGTGAGCACCGCGCGCGGGGTGGCCGGGGTGGCGCCCAGCTTCTCCAGCAGCGGGTGCGCGGCACGCGGGTGCGCGACCTTCAGGCCCAGCCGGGCGAGCAGCGCGGGGTCCTTCGCCGGTGCGCCGGTGCCCGCCGCGTCCCCGGTCAGCGGCAGCAGCGTGTGCCGGGGACCGATCGTGGTGCGGCCGTCGGCGAGCGGGACGGGGAGGCCGGTCAGCTGGTCGGGGTCGACGCCGGCGAGGGAGTCGTACAGCGCGCGCCACCAGTCCGGGTCGCGTTCGACGCCGGCGAGCCGGTCGATCAGCTCGCCCAGCGGCACCCGGCCGACGTCCAGCGTGCGCAGCTCGACGCGGCGCTCCAGGCCGGCGGGCAGCAGCTGCGGGAAGAGGTCGGCGAGCACGCCGACGGTCTCGGCGCCCGCGCCCTCGGCGATGTCCGCCTCCCGTGGGCGCAGCCGGTAGGGCTCGTCGTCCTCGGTGCGCGCGGCGGACGGCAGGAACGGCGTCTCGGGGAGTCGGCGCAGCAGCGCGGCGCGCAGCGTGCTGTCGAGTTCGCCGGCGCCGAGCGGCCCGGGGACGAGGTCGACGACGCCCGGGCCGAGCGGGTTCCACTCGCGCAGCAGCTCGGTGTACGCCTCGGCCGCCCGTTCCAGGAGGAAGTCGGTGAGCGGGCCGGGCGCGGCGCGGCGCCGGGTGGGCTCCAGCGGGAGGGACGCGATGAGCAGCGCGGGCAGGCCGAGCGGTTCGTCGGTGGGCGTCGGCGCGTGCACGTAGGGGGTGGTCACGGGGCGGACGGGCGCGCCGGCGGCATCCACCGGGACGGCCCAGGTGACCGTCCAGTGCGGCCGCTCGCGCTCCTCCAGCGGGCGGTCGGCGAGCAGCGCGGCGTCGGCCGTGCCGGAGTGGGTGACCGTCCGCCAGCGGTTGTCGCCGATGACGGTGTACGGGCCCTCCTCCCGGCGGGCGAGCACCCGTACGCCGTCGACGGTCTCGACGGTGACCTCGGCCAGGCCGGGCAGCGCCAGGAGCAGTCCGTCGTCGACGGCGGTCAGCAGCCGGTACGTCAGGTCGCGGGCGGCCGGGTCGCGCAGCGGGAGGACCACGGCGGTGTCGTAGCCGTCCGGGGCGCTTCCCTCGGCGGGCAACGGCAGCCGGAGCAGGGGGACATGGCCTTCCCGGCGGCGCAGTTCGTCGTCGAGCGCGGGGAGTTCTGCGGCCATCGCGCGGGCCTCGGCGAGCGACCAGCGCACGCCGCCGGAGCGGCCGACGACGGCCGGCTCGTCGGTGACGGCGAGCACGGCGGCGAAGCCGACGCCGAAGCGTCCGACGGGCGGGCCCTCGGAGGCGGCGTCGCGGCGCGGCGCGGCGTCGGGGCGGGCGTCGGGGCGGGCGTCGTCGCGTTTGGCGGAGGCGCGGAGGGTGGACAGCGACTCGACGCCGGCGGCGTCCAGCCGGGCACCGGTGTTCGCCGCGATGAGCGTGTCCTCGGTGAGCGTCAGCCGCAGCCGGCCGGGCACGCCGGCCCGGGCGGCGGCGTCGGCCGCGTTCTGGGCCAGCTCCACGACAAGCCGGTCCCGGTAGCCGCCCAGCGCCAGGTCCTCTTCGGCGTTGGCGTCCTCCCGGAAGCGGGCGGGGGACGCCGCCCACGCGTCGAGCACGCGACGGCGGAGCGCGGCGGTCTGGAAGAGGTCTTCTGCCATGCCGTGACGGTACCGCTCCGCGGCGGGCCCCGGTGACCAGGCCCGCTACTCGGCCGTCCGGGGCGCATCGGGCCCCGGACGGCCGCTCCTCCTCGTAGCCCCGGCCGGACGCTAGTCCTCGTGGAGTTCGAGCGCGTCGACGCGGTTCTCGTCGAGGACCGGGTCGGAGGGGCGGATCGGGGCGGGCATGACGGCCGCCTCGGAGTGGCCGCCGCAGCCGTAGTCGAGCGCGACGACCCGGCCGTCCGCCGGCGAGACCTCGTTGGCGCACACACCGAACGCCTGCCGCAGCGAGCCGGCGAGCGGCACGCAGAACCCGCAGCTGACGCAGGTGGCGGGGGCGGACTGGGCCATGAGCGTGCGCGGGCCGAAGCTCTCCTCCCAGCGCTCGGCGGCGAGCTGGAGACCGAGCCGGGACAGGACGCGGGCGCGGCGCATGCCCAGTTCGTCGGCGACGGCACCGATCTCGGCGATGCGCGGCACCTCGGTGCGCGCGGGCGGGCCGGCCGGCCCCGCCTCCCCGGCGGGGGTCGTGTCGGTGGCGCGGGCGGCGTCCGCCGGCGGCGGCATCGGCGCCGTGGTGGCGCGCTCCTCGGCGAGGAGGGAGTTCGGCGGCGGCTCGTCCTCGCCGGAGTAGCCGGGTTCGAGCCGCAGGTCCTCCGGCTCGGTCGGCAGCAGGTCGCCGGGGCCGAGGTCGCCGGGGCGCAGCCGCTCGCTCCACGGCACCCATTCCGGGGCCAGCAGCGAACCGGGGCCCGGCAGCAGCACCGCCTCGTCGAGGGTGACCGTCTTGGCGCGCGACGCCCGGGCGACCGTCACCGCCCAGCGCCAGCCCCGGTACCCGGGGTCGTGGCACTCGAAGAAGTGGGTCACGACCCGGTCGTCGTCGGCGGTGGCGCCCAGGTAGTCGCCCGGCTTGCCCGGCCAGGCCGCCTCCTCGGCGGCCTCCCGCGCGAGTTCGACCGCCTCGGCGCACAGCCGGTCCGGGGTACGCCTTCGCATCGCAGCACTCACAAGAATCGTTTTCTCCTACGCCGTCTCGCGCGTGCGCCGCCGCCGTTCCCTGGCCTGACGCGGGGACGGAGCGGACCGCTGGACCGCTGCGACGCCCACCTTCCGTATGAAGGACCATGCGAGACGCACTGCACTCCCACGCTACCCCACGGGAGGACCGGCACGGCCGGGCCGGGCCGCCCAAGTTGCGGGTCAACGCGTGACCACTGGGGCACACTGAACGCTGTGGGCGCCACACCGCTGTCGGATCGGGGGCCCGGACGGCCGAGGGGCCTGGTTCGGGCCCTCGGGCGCGCCGTCCACCGGCCCTCGGCCGCCGTCGCCCGAAAGGTCCGAAAGGCGACGCACGCCCAGGGGGCCGGTGAGAGCGGTCTCGGCAAGCTGATCGAGCTGCACGCGGTGAACTCGGCGGGCGACATGCTCATCACCATCTCGCTGGCTTCGACGATCTTCTTCTCGGTGCCGACCGCCGAGGCGCGCGGCCGGGTGGCGCTGTACCTGGCGATCACGATGGCGCCCTTTGTCCTGCTCGCCCCGGTCATCGGCCCGCTGCTCGACCGGCTGCCGCACGGGCGGCGGGCGGCGATGGCCGGGGCCATGCTGGCCCGGGCGCTGCTGGCGCTGGCCCTGGCCGGCGCGGTCGCCACCGGCGGTCTTGAGCTGTATCCGGAGGCGCTGGGCGTGCTGGTGGCGTCCAAGGCGTACGGGGTGGTGCGTTCGGCGGTGGTGCCCAGACTGCTGCCTCCGCGTATCTCCCTCGTGAAGGCCAACAGCCGGGTGACGCTGGCCGGGCTGATCGCCACCGGTCTGGCCGCGCCGATCGGCGCCGGGCTGCACCAGCTCGGGCCGCAGTGGCCGCTGTTCGCGGCGATGGCGGTGTTTGTCCTCGGCACCTTCCTGTCGTTCACGCTCCCCCACTCGGTGGACTCCGCGAAGGGAGAGCGGCGGGCCAGGCTCTCCGCGGCGGCCGGCGAACCCGAGCCGTGGCTGGTGCGGCACACCCCGGGCCACGGCCGTCGCGCGGAGAAGCGGCCCGGGCTGCTCACGGTCGGCGTGTCGGTGCTCAACGCCCTGATCGCGAACGCGCACGTGCGGATGCTGTCCGGCTTCCTCACCTTCTTCCTGGCGTTCCTGCTGCGCGAGCACCCGTTCCCGGGGATGACGGCGGCGTTCTCCCTCGGTCTGGTGGTGGTCGCGGCCGGCGCGGGCAACGCGCTGGGCACGGTGGTCGGCGCCTGGCTGAAGGGGCGGGCGCCCGAGGTGAACATCGTGGTGGTGATGCTGCTGACGCTGACCGTGGCCGTGGGCGCCGCGCTGCTGCACACCACGGTCGCGGTGGCCGTGCTGGCCGGCACCGCCGGACTGTGCCAGGCACTGGGCAAGCTGTCGCTGGACGCGCTGATCCAGCGGGACGTACCGGAACTCGTCCGGCCGTCGGCGTTCGCCCGTTCGGAGACGCTGATGCAGATGTCCTGGGTGGTCGGCGGCGCGGTGGGGATCTCGCTGCCGCTGTTCGGCACGCTGGGCCTGTCGATCGCCGCGCTGATCGTGGCCGCCGGTACGGTGGCGACCATCAGGGCGCTGCTGACGGCCGCCCGGCGCGGCACACCGCACCCGCGCGTCGCCTGACCGGCGACGGAGGATAGATTGCCCGCATGACGAGCATGCTCTCCTCGGGCCGGTTCCGCCGTAGTGCCCGCACCGCCCTTGCCGCCGGCGCGACCGTCTGCGCCCTGGCCGCCCTCAGCGGCTGCGAGAAGCCGACGCCGGTGGCCACGGTCACCATCGGCACCAACTCCGTCACCTCGCAGGCGAGCTGCTGGAACGACGGCGAGAAGCTCTCCGAGAAGGACGTGGAGAGGTGCGCGAAGAGCGGCAGCAAGCGGAAGATCACGTTCAGCGAGGACGAGGTCCTGCGATTCGGCGTGGACACGGAGATCGCGGAGAAGGGCTGGCAGGTGTTCCTGGCCAACCAGCCGCTGCTGGACCCCACCACCGACACGTACAAGACCTTCGACGGCTCGCAGCTGCGGTGGAGCGCCCTGCCGGACGAGACCGAACTGGTCATCGCGCAGGTGAACTCCGCCGGCAAGAAGGAGCCGCAGGGCTTCTTCGGCATGTGGCACTTCACCCTCGTCAAGGACAGCTGAGCCGCACCCCGGGCCGACACGCCGAAGCCCACGCCGAGCCAGCACCGCCGAGCCGACCGCCGCGTCCCGGACAGGAAGCCGCCGCATGCGCGTCCTTGTAGTCACCGCCGTCCCGGCCGAACGGGAGGCGGTGACGCGCGGCTGCCGGCTCGCCGGACCACCGGGCGGCCAGGCGGACGGCTCGGCTGACGGCTCGGCTGACGTGGAGGTGGTGGCCGCCGGTGTCGGCCCCGCCGCGGCGGCCGCCGGCACCGCCCGGGCGCTGGCCCTCGCCGAACGTGACGGCCGGCCCTTCGGGCTGGTGGTCTCCGCCGGCATCGGCGGCGGCTTCGCGCCGCACACCGGTGGGCCGCTGGTGGCCACCGCGATCATCGCCGCGGACCTGGGCGCGCAGACCCACGACGGCTTCGCCTCGCTCACCGAACTCGGCTTCGGTACCGACCGCCACCCCGTGCCGCTCGCGCTGGCCGGCGCGGTCGCGAAGGCGGCGGACGCCGCACTCGGCCCCGTGCTGACCGTCTCCACCACCACCGGCACCGCCGAGCGGGCCGCCGAACTGGCCGCCCGCCACCCCGGCGCGGTCGGCGAGGCCATGGAGGGCTTCGGGGTGGCGGAGGCGGCCACCGCGCTCCGGCTGCCGACGCTGGAGATCCGCACCGTCTCCAACCCCGTCGGCCCCCGGGACCGGGCCGCCTGGCGCGTCCACGACGCGCTGGAGGAGCTTTCCGACGTCTTCACGAAGATCATGCCGGTCCTGGCGGACTGGCGGGAGGGTGAGCCGACGTGACCGACCAGCCGGTGTCCGGCGACGCGCTGCGGATCGCCTACTCGCCCTGCCCGAACGACACGTTCGTCTTCCACGCCTGGACGCACGGGCTGGTACCGGGCGCTCCCCCGCTCGAGGTGACGCTCGCCGACATCGACGTCACCAACGGGCTCGCCGAACAGGGCGAGCAGTGCCCGTTCGACGTGCTGAAGGTGTCGTACGCGGTGCTGCCGTGGGTGCTGGAGGACTTCGCGCTGCTGCCGTGCGGCGGGGCGCTCGGCCGCGGCTGCGGGCCCCTGGTGCTCACCCGCGAGCCCGGCGTCTCCCTCACCGGCCGCACGGTCGCCGTGCCGAGCGAGCGGTCCACGGCGTACCTGCTCTTCCGGCTCTGGGCCGCCCAGGAGGTGCCCGGCGACGTCGGGGAGATCGTGGTGCTGCCGTTCCACGAGATCATGCCCGCCGTGCGGGACGGCCGGGTCGACGCCGGTCTGGTGATCCACGAGGCGCGGTTCACGTACCACCGGTTCGGGCTGCACGAACTCGCCGACATGGGTGAGCACTGGGAGGAGACCACCGGTCTGCCCATCCCGCTCGGCGCGATCATCGCCAGGCGCTCCCTCGGCGCCGACCGGCTCGCCGCGCTCGCCGACGCCGCGCGCGCCTCGGTACGGGCGGCCTGGGACGACCCGCACGCCTCGGCCGCGTACGTCCGGGAGAACGCCCAGGAGCTGGACCGCGCCGTCGCCGAACAGCACATCGGCCTGTACGTGAACGAGTTCACCGCCGACCTCGGCGAGAGCGGCTACGCGGCCGTGCGCGGGCTGCTGACCCGCGCGGCGGCCGAGGGGCTCGTACCGCCCCTCGGCCCCGACGCGCTGCTGCCGCCGTGGACGACCACCGCCTCCGAATGAGACCGGACCGGGCCGCCCCGGCTCAGACGTCCAGCTGGTCGGCGACCGCGCGGAGCATCCCGGCGATCTTCGAGCCCTGGGCCTTGTCCGGGTAGCGCCCCCGCTCCAACTGCTGGGACACGCCGTCCAGCAGTGTGGTCAGATCCTGGACGATCGAGGCCAGCTCGTCCGGCTTGCGCCGCTGCGCGGCCGCCACCGACGGGGCCGGGTCCAGCAGCGTCAACGAAAGCGCCTGGTCACCCCGCTGACCGGCGACGACCCCGAACTCCACGCGCTGTCCCGGCTTCAGCGACTCCACCCCGCTGGGCAACACCGACGAGTGCACGAAGACGTCACCGCCGTCGTCGCGGGAGAGAAAGCCGAAGCCCTTCTCACTGTTGAACCACTTGACCTTGCCGGTAGGCACGTCTGTCCTCGTCCTCGTACTCGTCCGGAAAGCCGGACCGCGTCCTCGCGATCCGGCCTTGGTCTGCCCTGAATAACAGGACAGCGGGTCCGATGACCCGCCGCCTCCAAGATTAATCTCCCAGCGGCCGGTGACAAGACGCCCCCGCCCGCTACGGCGTCGTACCTGCCCCCGGCCTACCCTGGACCGGTGAGCAATACACCAGTGTCCGGGGAAGCACCCCGCCTGTCAGCCGATTTCCGCTCCGAGCCGACCGGGCCGACCGGGCCCGCCGCGCGCGCCGACGCCGACGGGCGCCGGCCGGGCGACCTGCTCGTCAGGGCGGGAGGGATCGTCTTTGTCATCGGCGCGCTCGCCACGCTGGTGACGTTTGTCCCCTTCTTCATCGGCACCGAACCGTTCCCGCCGACGGCGTACTTCGTCTCGATGCTGATGGGCGCGGGCTTCGCGCTCGCGGGCGCCGGGCTGCTGCGCGCGGTCTTCGACCAGCGCCGCCACACGCGTACGACCGCGCAAAGCTGACAGCTTCCGGTCGACGCTCCCCGTCAGCCCGTGGCGACCCGCGGGCCGTCCGCGACGGCCCGCGGGTCCTGCACGCCCTCGCGCAGCCACGCCTCGAAGGCGTGCAGGTCGGGCAGGACGACGTCGGCGCCGGCGGCCCGCAGCTCCGCCTCGTCACACGGTCCCGTCGCCACCGCGACGGCCGTCACGCCGGCCGCCCGGGCGCCGCGCACGTCCCCGACGTGGTCGCCGACGAGGGCGGTCGCGCCGTGCTCGCGCAGCGCCTCGGCCTTCGCCTCCGCCCACAGCGAGCCGGCGACCGCGTCCGCCCGCATGCCCAGGTGCTCGAGGTGCGTCCGGGCGTGCGGTTCGTTCTTCGCCGTCACCACCAGCGAGCGGCCGCCGGCCTCACGCAGCGCGGCCAGCGCCGCCAGGGCTCCCGGCATCGGCAGCGTCGGCCGGAAGGCGTGCACCTCGTACAGCGCGCGGTAGCGCACCACCATCTCCGGTATGTGCTCCGCCGCGAACCAGTGCGCCAGCTCGTGCTCCAGCGGCGGACCGAGCCGGGACACCGCCAGCTCCGCGTCGACGGCGACGCCCGTCTCGACGGCCAACGCCTCGTAGGTCGCCCGGATACCGGGGCGGGAGTCGATCAGGGTCATGTCGAGGTCGAACCCGACCGTCATCGGAAGCGCGGCGGCACACATGCCCGCCATTCTCGCAGCGCCGCCCGTCGGCGGTCAGCCGCGCCCGGGGCCGCTGCACGCCCCTGCGCGACGCCGGTTCTCCGCCGTTGTCAGTGGCGGCTGCCACGCTTGCGCCATGACCACCACCCCACCATGGAGCCTCCTCGACCTCGACCGGGCGCTGCGCGCGAGCTGGGCGGCCGACACCTGCTCACCGGACGACATCACCCGCATCCCGTGGTCCGCCGACAACCCCTCCTGGGGCCACTGCGACATCACGGCCCTGATAGTCAACGACCTGTTCGGCGGGGACCTGGTCGTCGGCGAGGTGTTCCTGGGCGCGGAGCAGCGCGGCTTCCACTGGTGGAACCGGCTGCCCAGCGGGGCGGAGCTGGATCTGACCCGCGAGCAGTTCCGCCGCGGCGAGACGGTTCGCGGTGCCCGGACGGTGACCCGTCCGCCGGGCCCGCTGCGCCGCTGGGACGAGTACCTGGCACTGCGCGACCGCGTCACGGCCCACCTCGGCCGCATACCGGCTCCGGCCGCCTGAGCCGAGCCCGCGCCGGCCACCGGCCACACTCAACACGCAGAGCCACGGTGCCGGCACGCCCTGGTGTGCGGCACCCCGTGCCCGGCCGGCGCAAGGCCGCCAGCCCATGCCGTCTCCGAAGCCGGCGGCGCCGGCGGGCGGGCACGCCCACGGCAAGCAGCCCGGCGCCAGCAGGTTGGCGCCGGACACCGGTGTCCGCCGGCCCGCTCAGGCGCGGGGGCGTCGGGAGCGCCAGAGGAGGAAGGCGGCGCTGGCGGCCGCCGCGAGCCGCAGCACCCACGGGTAGGTCTCCCGCAGCGCCTCCTCCATCGCGCCCTCGGCGACGGGCTCGCCCCAGCGGCCGTCCATCCGGCCCCACAGCCAGATCACGGCCCCCAGCGCCACCGTGCCGGGCAGGCCGGCGGCCGCCCACTTCGCCTCCGGTCTGGTCAGCCGCGGCGACCACCACGCCAGCAGCCAGCCGGCTCCCAGGACGAGCACGTTGCCGAGCACCGCGCCGGCCACCAGGGCCAGGACGGCGGCGAGTTCGACCACCCCGCCGATCCTCGGCCCGCCGCCGCCGGGGGCGCCGCCGCGCAGCCGCAGGCGGCGCAGCAGCCCCGGCTTCGCGGCCGGCGCCTCGCTCTCGGCGGCGGCCTCCTCCGCCGGGGCCCCGGCCTGCCCTGGCACTCCCGGCAGCCCGGGCGGCGCCGGCTCGCCGGGCTTGGGCGGCGGGCGCAGCATCTCGGGGATCTCGATGCCGCCGACAAAGCCGCCCACGTCGCCGCCCGGGGAGGCGGGCGCGTACGGGTCGGGACCGGACCGCCACCAGGTCGGGTCGGACTCGGCGGGGCTCAGTTCGTCCATCCCGGCCAGGTGCGGGGGCGTGCCGGCGTCGGCCAGGCCGCGTCCGGACGTGCCCTCGGGCTCCCCGTCGGATGATCCCGAGCCGGTGCGTCCGGCCGGGTCGGACGTCTCCCTCGCGTCCTGCGCGCGGGGGCCGGGGACCAGTGAGCCGCCGCCGCGCGCGGCGGCGGAGACGATCTCCTCCGGTCTGCCCAGCCCCTTGAGGATCTTGCGGACGGCGGCCGGCGAGGAGGCGCCGCCGTCCGTCCTGGCCCGCTCGGCGTCGATGGTGGAGCGCAGACCCGTGACGAGTCTGGCCCGCTCGGCGGCGGTCATCGAGGTCGCGTGCGCGAGGTCCCCGACGCGGCTGAGGTAGTCCAGTACAAGCTGCTCGGTCTCGATCCCCACGGTCGGCAACGGTACCGCGCGGCAAGCCGGTTGGCCCGCCCACCGGCTGCGCCGCGTGCCCGTACCGCCGGCCGGTGTGCCCGACCGACAGGGACCGGGAAGCGGGGGAACGTCTAGTGTGGGGCGAATGACCAGCGAGACCGGCGTGCCTCGACGCACCCTCGCCGACGAACTGCGGTCCTGGCCCGACGAGCGCCTGGCGGAACTGCTGCGGGTACGGCCGGACCTGCTCTCCCCGGTCCCCGCCGACCTGACGCAGCTCGCCACCCGCGCCGGCACCCGGGCCTCGGTGTCCCGCGCGTTGGAGGGGCTGGACCAGTTCGCCCTCCAGACCGCGCAGGCGCTCGCGGTGGCCACGGACCCGTGCCCGGTCGAGGCGTTGGCCGCGCTGCTGCCCGGTGGTGGGGAGCGGCTGCCGGAGGCGCTGGCGGCGCTGCGGGCCCGGGCGGTGCTGTGGGGAGGGGACGACCGGCTGCGGCTGGTGCGCACGGCGCGTGAGGTGCTGGCGCCGGGCCCCTCCCAGCCGTCGCCGACGGGTCTCGGGCCCTCGCTGTCGGAGGCGGCGGCCGGCATGTCGCCCGCCAGGCTCCAGGAGATCCTGGCGGACGCCGGGTTGCCGACGACGGCCGACCCGGTCAGCGCGCTGGCGGCGCTCAGGGAGCTGTTCACCGACCGTGACCGGCTCGCGGACCTGCTGGAGCGGGCGCCGGCCGCCGCCACGGCGATGCTGGAGAAGCTGGTGTGGGGGCCGCCGTACGGGGAGATCTCGACGACGCCTTCGGCTCCGGTGCGCTGGCTGCTCGACCGGGCGCTGCTGCTCCAGGCGGGCCCGCGCACGGTGGTCCTGCCGCGCGAGGTGGCGCTGCATCTGCGGGACGGTCGGGCGCACCGCCGTCTGGAGCCGACGCCGCCGGGCGTCCCGGTCCGGCGGGAGTTCCCGGCCGCGTCGGTGGACGCGGCCGCCGCGGGCCAGGCGCTGACCGCCCTGTCGACGGTGGAGGAGCTGCTCAAGGAGTGGTCCCGCGCGGCGCCGCCGGTGCTGCGCGCGGGCGGGCTGGGGGTGCGGGAGCTGGCACGGACGGCGTCCGCGCTGGAGCTGCCGGAGTCGCAGACGGCGTTCTGGGCCGAGCTGGCGTACGCGGTCGGGCTGGTCGCCTCCGACGGGGAGGCGGACGAGCGGTACGCGCCGACGCCGTACTTCGACGAGTGGCGTGACCTGCCGGCGTCCCGCCGCTGGGCGACGCTGGTCGCCGCCTGGCTGCCGGCCACCCGGGTCGCCGCGCTGGTCGGCGGCCGGGACGCCAAGGGCCGCACGTTGGCGGCGCTCGGTCCCGGCCTGGACCGTACGGCCGCGCCCACGTTCCGCCACCGGGTGCTGACACTTCTCGCGGAACTTCCCGCGGGCGCGGTCCCGGACGTGGAGGCGGTCGCCGAGCGGCTGCGCTGGGAGCGCCCGCTGCGGGCCTCCGACCAGCTGCGGCAGCGGGTGTGCGCGGCGACCCTGGAGGAGGCGGAACTGCTCGGTGTCACCGGCCGCGGCGCGCTCGCCTCGTTCGCCCGCGCGCTGACCTCCGGCGACCGGCGGCAGGCGCTCACCGACGTCGAGAAGGCGGCGGCCGCGCTGGGTCCGCTGCTGCCCGAGCCGCTGGACCACGTGCTGCTCCAGGCGGATCTGACGGCGGTCGCGCCCGGGCCGCTGAAGCGTCCGCTCGCCGAGACGCTCGAGGTGCTGGCGGAGATCGAGTCGAAGGGCGGGGCCACGGTGTACCGGTTCACGTCCGCGTCGGTGCGCCGCGCGCTGGACACCGGCCGGACGGCGGCCGAGCTGCACAACTTCCTCGCGGCGCACTCCCGCACTCCGGTGCCGCAGCCGCTCGCCTACCTCGTCGACGACGTGGCCCGCAAGCACGGCCGGCTGCGGGTGGGCGCGGCCTCCGCGTACGTCCGCTGCGAGGACGACGCGCTGCTGACCGAGATCCTGGCCGACAGGCGGGCGGAGCCGCTGCGGCTGCGGCTGCTCGCGCCGACCGTGCTGGCTTCGCAGGTCGAGCCGGCGGTGCTGCTGGCCAGGCTGCGGGACATGGGCTACGCGCCGGCGGCGGAGTCCGCGACCGGCGAGGTCCTGCTGGCCGGGCCGGCCGGTCACCGCACCCCGCGCAGGTCCGCGCCCGAGCCGGTGCCGGACGGCCCGCCCCGGCC
>NZ_WMLF01000110.1 GCF_014156695.1 Streptomyces durbertensis
GTACTGGGTCTGCTCGTTGCGGTCGCGGGCGGCCCGCATCTGGCTCTGCCAGGGGTGCGGGTCGCCGTCCTGACCGCCGCCCTGTCCCGCACTCGGGCCGTCGGGCAGCGGCGGCATCACGGCCGTCCGGCCGTCGACCCCGCCGGTGGCGGGCAGCACGCTGGTCGGGTCGGCGTCCGGGCCGGTCGCGGGCAGCACGCTCGTGGCCGCGTTCGGGTCGTGGCCGGAACCGGCCGCCAGGACCTGCGTGGGGTCGGCGTCACCCGACGACCGACCGGCGGCCGCGGCGCCCAGCAGCGCGCCGACGCCGAGCGCGGCGGCCCGCGCCGCGTCGTCGGCGTCCGGCGAGAGTCCGGCGGCGACCGTGCGCAGCGCACGGGCGAGGTCGTCGGCGCTCGGCCGCTCCTCCGGCCGCTTGCGCAGGCATCGCTCGACGACCGTCCACAACGGGTCGGGGGTGTGCTCGGGGCGCTGCGGGGTCTCCGTCAGATGCCGGTGCAGCAGCTCGATCGTGGTACCGCCGCCGAACGGCGGACGGCCGCTGACCAGCTCGTACAGCAGGATGCCGGCACCGTAGACGTCCACCGCCGGGGTCTGCGGGCGGCCCTCGGCGGACTCCGGCGCCACGTAGGCGGGGGTGCCGACGAACTCGTGGGTGCGGGTGATGCCGGGTGAGTCGGCGAGCCGTGCGATGCCGAAGTCGGTGAGCATCGGACGCATGCCGTCCGGGCCGTCGGCGAGCAGCACGTTGGCGGGCTTCAGGTCGCGGTGGATGACGCCGTCGGCGTGGCTGGCGGCGAGCGCGTCGGCGATCTGCGCGGTGAGCAGTGCGGCGCCGACGGCCGAGAAGGGGCCGTTCTCCCGCAGGTAGCGGTGCAGGTCGGGGCCGTCGACGAGGTCCATGACAAGGGCGAGCAGGTCGCCCTCGACCACCAGGTCGCGCACCCGGACGATGTTGGGGTGGGTCAGGCGCAGCAGCACCGAGCGCTCGCGGAGGAAGCGCATGACCACGTCCGGGTCGCTCGCCAGCTCCTCCTTGAGGACCTTGATGGCCACCAACGCGCCGGGCTCGCCCTGGACCGCCGCCTCGGCACCCGCGGCCTCCCGCTGCCGGGCCCGCCACACGGTGCCCGTGGCACCGCGTCCCAGCGGCTCCTCGAGCAGGTACTTGCTGCCTACCGGCCGCACGTCATCGGCTCCCTGATCGTGTTCGACGCTCTGCGGCGTGTTCTCCGCCGCGTGGACGGGCACCGCCCCGACGGACCGTCCGCTCCACTCTAGGCCCTGGCCGCGCTCGGGCGGCCGGCTCCACTGGCAGCTAGACGTGCGCGCCGCCGGATTGGTTGCCACGGCCGGCGGTCGGAGGTGGCGGACAGGAAGGGGCGACGCAAGCGGTGTGAACTCCGCCACATATGATCAGCCGGCCGCCGGTGAACGACCGATCAAGATCCAATCGAGACCACTGAGTGGCGGTCGAGTCACTACACGTACCTGGCGGGTGGGAGGATGCTCCCACGGTCTGGCGCATGGTTACGAACCGGGAGGGGCGCGATGCCGAACCAGATCCGGCTCACTGTCCT
Organism: Streptomyces durbertensis; assembly: GCF_014156695.1. GTDB lineage: Bacteria > Actinomycetota > Actinomycetes > Streptomycetales > Streptomycetaceae > Streptomyces > Streptomyces durbertensis. Next base: position 1,581 of record NZ_WMLF01000110.1, read on the forward strand.
CGGGCCGCGTGGCGGCGGACGAGCGGGCGCGGCGGGTGGCGGCGACCGCGCCCCACGGGACTGCGACGTGGTCGTCACCGCTCCCCCGGGCACCGTGCTGGCCGCGATCACCGGGGGGCTCGGCGCGGCGCTGGCCGCCGCGACCGGCCCTGGCGGCGAGGGCGCCGGGCAGCCGGGCTCCGGCGGTGAGCCGGTCGCCGTGTACGCCGGCGGACGACGGCTCGACCCGCAGCGGCAGGTCGTCGGCGAGCCGCCGCTGGTCGACGGCGCGGTGATCTCCCTGCACGGGCCCGCGGACGAGCCGGCCTCGCCGACGCCGGGCGGGCTGCGGCTGGAGGCGGTGGCCGGGCCGGACTCCGGCGGGGTGTACCTCCTGCACGCGGGCCGGGTGCGGATAGGCCGCTCCGCGGAGGCCGACGTGGTCCTGGACGACCCGGACGTCTCCCGGCTGCACTGCGTGGTGTCGGTGGCCGCCGACGGCGGGGTGTCCGTCGCGGACCTGGGGTCGACCAACGGCACGACGATCGAGGGGGCGCCGGTCGGCGAGCGGCTGGTGCCGCTGCCGCCGGGTGCGGCGCTGCGGGTCGGGGAGTCGGTGCTGCGGCTGTGCGCCGGCGCGCGTCCCGCCGACGAGCGCCTCGCCCCCGCGCCGGGCGCCGGCGCGCACCCGGGTGCGGAGCCGGGCGGCCACGGCGCGAACGGCACCCACGGCTCGGGCCTGGTCCACGGCGCCACCACCCCGCCCCTGCCTCACCCCGGGACGGACGCCGCCGGGCGAGGGGTGGACGGCGTCGAGCAGCGGCGACGCGGCCTCGGCGCGTGGGCGCGGCGCTGGGGCGCACGCCCCGGGCGCACCGATCCGCCACACGGCGCGACGCCGCACCCGCCGAGCGGAGGCCCGTCTCCCGCGTCATCTCCCTCTCCCGCGTCTCTCGCGCCGCCACCGCCGTCCGACGAGCCGCGCAGCGGCCGCTGGCCGGACGCGGCGGAACTGCTGCTCACCGCGCTGGACGCCGGCCCCCGGCTGTGGGAGCGCGGCCCCGGGCACCCGGACGCGCTGACCGTCCGGCTGGGCACCGCGCACCGCTCGCAGCGGGACGGGCGCGCCTCGGCCGTGCCGCTGACCGTGGGGCTGCGGGAGGTCGGCTCGCTGGGCCTGGCCGGGCCGCGCGCACGGCTGCTCGGTGTGACCCGCGCGGTGCTGGCGCAGCTCGCCTCGCTGCATCCGCCGAGCGCCCTGGAGATCGTGGTGCTCGCCGCCGGGCGGGGGCGCCGGGTGCGGGACTGGACGTGGCTGGGCTGGCTGCCGCACCTGCGTCCCGAGCACGGGCAGGACTGCCGGCTGCTGTTCGGCTTCGACCGCGAGCAGGCCGCGGCCCGTGCGGAGGAGTTGGTGCGGCGGCTGGAGGACGGTCCGCTGGGTGCCGACTGGGCGACGGCGGATCCGACGGCGGTACGGGCCGCCGCGGACGCCTACCGGGGGCCGGCCACGGTGCTGGTGGTGGACGGCGATCCGGGCGCGGCGGCGCTGCGCGAGACGGTCGCCCGGCTCACCGCCACGGGGTCGGCCGCCGGTGTGCACGTGCTGTGTCTGACGGAGACGCCGCCGGCGACGCCGTCCTCGCCGGTGGCGGAGACCTTGTCCGCCGCGTACTCGGCGTTCCCGGCGTTCCGGGGCTGCGGCGCGGTGGCGCTGCTGAGCGGGGCGGTGGCGACCACCGTGCGGCTGGTGGCCCGTGGTGGTGATCCGGGCGGTGAGCTGGCCACGGTGGACGGGGTGTCGGCGGCGTGGGCGCAGCGGTTCGCGCGGGCACTCGCGCCGGCGCGCGAGTCCGCCGGGGCGCTGCCCACCGCCGACCGACCCGCCGCGGCGCTGCCGCCGAGCGCCCGGCTGCTCGACGAGCTGGGTCTCGCCCGGGCCACGCCGGCGGCGCTGCGGGCCCGTTGGGCGTCGGCCGCCGACCGGCCCGGCGGCGCCGGCGTGGTGTTCGGCGCGGGCCGGCGGGGGCCGGTGACCGCCGACCTGGCCGTCGACCGCAGTCATCTGCTGGTGAGCGGCGCGGCCGGCAGCGGCAAGTCGGAGCTGCTGTGTTCGCTGGCCGCCTCGCTGTGCGCGTTCGACCGGCCGGACCGGCTGGCGCTGGTGTTCGTCGACGGCCGGGACGGCGGCGGGGCCGGTGAGGGCAGGGGCATGGCGGCCTGCGCGGAGCTGCCGCACGCCACGACGTACCTGCCGGCCGGCGACCCGGTGCGGATGCGGGCCTTCGCCCAGGCACTCAGCGCGGAACTGAAGCGGCGGGCCGAACTGTTCGCCGGCCGCACCTACGACGAGTGGGCGCGCGGCGGGCAGTGGCCGCCGGCGCACGGCGAGGGGCGTGTGAACGGCGCGGAGGCGCGCGGCTACGAGACGGGCGCCCGCGCGGCGGGCGACGGCGAGGTGCCGCAGGACCGGGCCACCACCCGGATCGGCCGGCAGGGCGCGGCCCGGCCGCAGCCGGCGGCGGTCCCCGGCCCGGACAGCGACCGGGGCACGCTGCGGCTGCGTCCCGCCTCCTCCCGTCCCGCCGCCGCTCCCGAGGTCGCCCCGGTGGACGGCCCGCCGCCCCGGCTGGTGGTGCTGGTGGACGACTTCGACGCGCTGGTCGATCCGGCGCTGGGCAACCCGGGCCGCCCGGCCGCGGGTTCGGTGGTGCGCGCGCTGGAGTCCGTCGCCCGCGACGGCGCCCGGCTGGGAGTGCACCTGGTCGCCGCGACCGGGCGGCCCGACCGCACCGCGCAGACCCTCACCGACCAGGGCGCCGCGCTGCGGGTGTCGCTCGACGGCGAGCCGGGCGACGAGGAACACCAGGTGGGCCGGGGTGTGCTGCACCGGCCGGACGGTACGTCCGTGCCGTTCCAGGGTGCCCGGGTCACCGGCCGCATCCCCCGGACGGCCACCACCCGGCCCACGGTTGTCGCGCTGGACTGGGAGCGGGCCGGCGATCCGCCGACCCGTCGCCCGGTGCGGGAGCTGGGCAACGGTCCGACGGATCTGGCGTTGCTGGCGAGCGCGTTGGAGCGGGCGGCGCGGGAGGCGACCGCGGCCCGTCCGCCGGCGCTGCTCTGACCGGTCGGGGCCGGCCGGGCCACGGACCGCCGCGGGGCCCGGCCGGAATCCCGTCCGGGCGCGGCCGGTCGGGTGGTCGGATGCGCCGAACGGACGGTTTCCGGTCGCCGGTCGGTCATCTGCGCGATATGCCTGCACGGTTCGCCCCGTTACGTGACGCATTATCGGGCTAATCAGACCGCGCCCAGACCGTGGATGTGCCGTGCCTCGATTCAGCGTCATCGTTCCCGTCCACCAGGTGCAGGCATATCTGCCCGAGTGCCTGGACTCCGTCCTCACCCAGTCGTTCGCGGACCTGGAGCTGATCCTCGTCGACGACGGCTCACCACCCGACTGCGGGGAGCTGCTCGCCGACGCGGCGGCCGACCCCCGGGTGACCGTGCTGCGGCTGCCCGGCCCCACCGGCCCGGGGCCGGCGCGGAACGCCGGACTCACCTACGCCCGCGGCGACTACGTGCTGTTCCTCGACAGCGACGACGCACTCACCCCGGGGGCCCTCCAGGCGCTCGCGGCCCGCCTCGCCGAGACCGGCGAGCCCGACGTGCTCGTCTTCGACCACGTCCGGGCCTTCTGGCACGGCGGCAGCGACCGGGGAGGCGGGCCGCTGACCCCGCTCGCCCAGCGCGAGCCGCGGGTGTTCCGGCTGCGGGACCGGCCGGACCTGCTGCGGCTGCCGACGGCCGTGTGGAACAAGGTGTACCGGCGGCGCTTCCTGGCCGCCGGCGGCCTGCGGCTGCCGCCCGGCGCGCACGAGGGCGTGCCCTGGACGTGGTGCACCCTGCTCACCGCCGAGGCCGTCACCGTCCTCGAGCGGGCCTGCGTGGTGCACCGGCAGCGCCGCGAGGGCGCCCTGCTGTCCGGCGCCACCCGGCGGCACTTCGACGTCTTCGGCCAGTACGACCGGGTGTTCGCGTTCCTCGACGAGCATCCGGAACTGGCCCGCTGGCGGCCGGTGCTCTACCGGCGGATGGCCGACCACCTGGTGGGCCTGTTCCTCGCCCCCGGCCGACTGCCGAGGGCGGGCCGGGCCGAGTTCTTCCGGCGCAGCAGCCGGCTGTGCCTGCGCCACCAGTCCTCGGCCGGCCGGACGAACCTGGCGCACGTACTTGTGCGGCTCGGCGCCCGCCGCACCTTCTCCGCCCTGTGGTCGCTGCGCGCGCTCGGCCGACGGCTGCGGGCCGCCGGCCGGTCGACCCGGGCTGCCCTGCTGCGGCTGCACCACTCGGTGCAGTGCCGGCGGCGGCTCGACCCCTCGCTGGCCGTCTTCCTGGCCCACCCGGCCGACGGCCGGCCGGTGTACGACGGCGACCCGGCGGCACTGGAGGCCAAGGCGCGGGAGCTGGTGCCGGGGCTGCGCACCGCATGGGTGGCGGACGCGGCGCACGCTGCCGGGCTGCCGCCGGGCGTACGCCGGCTGCAGCCGGGTTCGGCGGCCTACTGGAGCGCGCTCGCCCGGGCGAAGTACCTGGTCAGCGACGGCGACTTCGGGTCCCGCCGGCACAAGCGGGCCGGGCAGGTCCTCGTGCAGACCCACCAGGGCACCCCGCTCGGCCGGCTCGGCGTGGAACTGCGGGAGCGGACGCCGCACACCGCCCGCCCGGCCCGGGGCGACGGGGTGGGCGCCGAGGCGGCACGGCTGCTGGAACGCGTCGAGGACTGGGACTTCAGCCTCTCCGCCAACCGCCACTCCACGCTGGCCTTCGAACGCGCCTACCCCGGCGGCTACACCACCCTGGAGTTCGGCGCGCCGCGCAACGACGTCTTCTTCCGGGCGACCGCGGAGGACGTCGCCGCACTCCGCGCCGAGTTGGGCGTGCCGCCGGGCGTGGTGGCCGTCCTCTACGCGCCGGCCGAACGGGACTACCTGCACGGCGGCGCGCCCCCGCTCGAACTGTCCCGCCTGGCCAGCGCGTTGGGCCCCGGCTACGTGGTGCTCGACGGCGCTGCCGCACGCCGGCCGGCCGAACTGTGCCTGGCCGCCGACGCGCTCGTGACGGACTACTCGCCGCTGATGTTCGACTACGCCGTACTGGACCGGCCGATCGTCGTGCACGCGCCCGACTGGGAGACCTACCGGGCGACCCGCGGCACCTGCCTCGACCTGCCGAACGCCGCGCCCGGACCGGTGGTCCGCGACCTGGAGTCGCTGGTCGCCTGCTTCCGGGACGACCGGTGGCGTTCGGCCGGGGCTGCGGAGCGCAGGGCGGCGTTCCGGGCCCGGTTCTGCCCCTACGACGACGGACTGGCGGCGGAACGGGTCGTGCGCTCGGTCTTCCTGGACGGGGCCCGGCCGGCGCCGGTCGTGCCGCGCGAGCTGCGCCGCCCGGTGGCCGTGCCGGCGCGGAAGGACGGCGCACGCCCGGTCATCCACGCCGCGCGGCGCGGCGACGGCTCCGCCAGCCCGCCCCCGGCGCGCGCCACCCGCGCGTAGCCGGACCCCGCCGGACCCGCGTCGGACCCCGCCGGACGCGCCCCGGACGCGCGTCGGCCCGGCTGGGACTCCAGCCGGGCCGACGTCCGTCAGCGGCGCCCGGGAAGCGGGCGCGCCCGCGTGGTCAGCGGTTGCTGCGCAGCAGCGTGCGCATGGTCCGCATCGCGACCGACAGGTTCGCCAGATCGAAGGTGTCCGACGCCTTGATCTCGTCCAGCGTCACCCACGCCCGGCCCAGCACCGCGGCGTTCTTCTCCTCCCACGCCTTGAACCGCTCCTCCGGCGTGGCCTCGGCGTCACCGGCGGCCAGGACGTCGGCGGTGAGCAGCTGGTGCGCGGCGTACAGGTCTTCGCGGATCGAGGCGCGGGCCATGGACTGCCAGCGGTCGGCGCGCGGCAGCTCGCTGACCCGGTCCTGCAGCTGGGTGATGCCGAGCCGGTCGGCCAGGTCGAAGTAGACCTCGGCCACGTCCATCAGGTCCCGCCCGGTGCGGTCGGCGACCGCCACGACGTCCAGCGCGGGGAACACCGAGGAGAAACCGGCCACGTGCTGGGCCAGCTCGTCCGGCACGCCGGCGGAGCCCATCTCGTCGTAGATCCTGCTGTACCAGGCGAGGTCCTCGCCCTTGAGCAGCTTCGGCAGCTGCGCCCAGACCGCCTCGACGCGTTCCTGGAAGAACGCCACCGTCTCGGCGAGCTGCAGCGGCTGCGGGCGGTTGCCCAGCAGCCAGCGGGTGGCCCGCTCGACCAGCCGCCGGGAGTGCAGCCGGATACGGGTCTGCATCTCGGCCGTGACGACGTTGTCCAGCGCCTCGACCTGGTCCCAGATCCGGCCGAGGCCGAAGATCGTGCGGGCGGCGGTGTGCGCGCTGACGATCTCCTCCTGGGACGCGCCCGTCTCCTCCCGCAGCCGGTGCAGGAAGGTCGTTCCGCCGGTGTTCACGGTGTCGTTGACCAGCACCGTGGTGATGATCTGGCGGCACAGCGGGTGGTTGTCGATCTCCGAGGGGAAGCGCTCCCGCAGCGGACGCGGGAAGTACTCGTGGGCGAGCTTCCGCAGGTAGGGATCGTCCGGCAGGCGGCTGTCGATCAGCTCCTCGGTGAGCGTGATCTTGGCGTAGGCCAGCAGCACCGACAGCTCGGGCTGGCTCAGCCCGTGCCCGCTCCCCAGCCGCTCCCGCACGACCTTGTCGGACGGCAGGAACTCCAGCTCCCGGTCGAGCCGGCCGCTGGCGCCCAGGTGCCGCATGAACCGCTGGTGCGCCTGGAGGAGGCTGGGCGCCGTCTCCAGACCGTTGGCCAGCGCCACGTTCTGCGCGTAGTTGGTGCGCAGCACCAGCTCGGCGACCTCGTCGGTCATCTCGGCGAGCAGCCTGTTGCGCTGCTTGACGGTGAGATCGCCCTCGGCCACCACGGAGTTGAGCAGGATCTTGATGTTCACCTCGTGGTCGGAGGTGTCGACACCGGCGCTGTTGTCGATCGCGTCGGTGTTGATCCGGCCGCCGGCCCGGGCGAACTCGATACGGCCCAGCTGGGTGAGGCCCAGGTTGCCGCCCTCGCCGATGACCTGGGCGCGCACCTCCTCGCCGTTCACCCGGATCGCGTCGTTGGCCTTGTCGCCGACGTCGTGGTGGGTCTCCGTGGACGCCTTGACGTAGGTGCCGATGCCGCCGTTCCACAGCAGGTCCACCGGGGCCCGCAGGATCGCCTGCATCAGTTCCGCCGGCGTCATCTTCACGACACCCGCGTCGATGCCGAGCGCCGACCGCACCTGCGCGCTGACCGGGATCGACTTCGCCGTCCTCGGGTACACCCCGCCGCCGGCGGAGATCAGCTCCCTGCCGTAGTCCTCCCAGGAGGAGCGGGGCAGCTCGAAGAGCCGGCGCCGCTCGGCGTAGGACACGGCGGCGTCCGGGTCGGGGTCCAGGAAGATGTGGCGGTGGTCGAAGGCGGCCACCAGCCTGATGTGCTCGCTGAGCAGCATGCCGTTGCCGAACACGTCACCCGACATGTCGCCGATGCCGGCGACGGTGAAGTCCTCGGTCTGGGTGTCGTGGCCCAGCTCCCGGAAGTGCCGCTTGACCGACTCCCAGGCACCGCGCGCGGTGATGCCCATGCCCTTGTGGTCGTAGCCCGCCGAGCCGCCGGAGGCGAACGCGTCGCCCAGCCAGAAACCGTAGGAGATCGCGACCTCGTTGGCGATGTCGGAGAACGTCGCGGTGCCCTTGTCGGCGGCGACGACCAGGTAGGTGTCGTCGCCGTCGTGGCGGACGACGTTCTTCGGCGGCACCACCTGGCCGCCGACGAGGTTGTCGGTGATGTCCAGCAGGCCGGAGATGAACGTGCGGTAGCAGTCGATGCCCTCGGCCAGCCAGGCGTCCCGGTCCTTCGCGGGGTCCGGCAGCCGCTTGCCGACAAAGCCGCCCTTGGCGCCGACCGGCACGATGACGGTGTTCTTCACCTCCTGGGCCTTCACCAGGCCCAGGATCTCCGTCCGGAAGTCCTCCTTGCGGTCCGACCAGCGCAGGCCACCACGGGCGACCTTGCCGAACCGCAGGTGCACGCCCTCCACGCGCGGCGAGTACACCCACACCTCGTATGCCGGGCGCGGCGCCGGCAGGTCCGGGATGGCCTGCGGGTCGAGCTTCATCGACACGTAGTCGTGCGGCTCGCCGTCCGGGCCGGGCTGGAAGTAGTTGGTGCGCAGCGTCGCCTTGATGACGGTCAGGAAGGACCGCAGCAGCCGGTCCTCGTCGAGGTTGGCGACGTTGTCCAGCGCGCCGTCCAGCTCCTCCAGCAGGCCGTCGATCAGCTCGGTGCCGGCGCTCTGCCGGTCCGGGGAGAGCCGCGCCTCGAAGAGGCTCACCAGCAGCCGCGTGGTGTGCACGTTGTGGCGGAGGGTCTCCTCCATCGTGGCCTGGCCGAACTTGGCCCCGGCCTGCCACAGGTAGCGGGCGTAGGCGCGCAGCACCATCGCCTGCCGCCAGGTGAGGCCGGCGGCCAGCACGAGGGCGTTGACGCCGTCGTTCTCCGCGTGCCCGCCCCACACGGCCGCGAACGTCTCCTGGAAACGGGCCCGGGCGTCGTCGCCCAGCCGCCGCAGCTGCTCCTCCGGCAGCCGCAGCCCGAAGTCGTAGATCCAGGCGCGCGAGCCGTCGGCGGGCCGCAGCTCGTACGGCCGCTCGTCGATGACCTCCACGCCCATGGACTGCAGGATCGGCAGCACCGCCGACAGCGAGACCGGCTCGCCCGTCCGGTAGATCTTGAACCGGCGCTCGCCGGGGGCCGCGCCGACCGGCTCGTACAGGCTGAGCGAGAAGTCCTTCTCCCCCTCGCCCCGGTGCAGCTCGTCCAGGTGCTGGAGGTCCGCGACGGCCGCGCGCGGCGGGAAGTCCGCCTTGTAGCCCTCGGGGAAGGCCGTGTTGCCGTAACGATGCGCCAGCTCGGCCGCGCGCTCCTCGCCGACCTCCGCGACCAGCGCGTCCGCGAAGCCGTCCGCCCAGGACCGGGCGGCGTCCACCAGCCGGGCCTCGATGCGCTCCACGTCCGCCTCGGTCAGCGCGTCCAGCTCGGTGCCCGGGGGGACGCGGATGACAAAGTGCAGCCGGGACAGCACGGACTCGGTGTTCCACGCGGTGAAGTCGACGCTGGTGCCGCCCAGCTCCTCCATGAGGATGTCGATCAGCCGCAGCCGCACCGCCGTCGTGTAGCGGTCGCGCGGCAGGTAGACCAGCGCCGAGTAGTAGCGGCCGTACTCGTCCTGGCGCAGGAACAGCCGCAGCCGGCGGCGCTCCTGGAGGTAGAGCACCGAGATCGCGATCGAGCGCAGCTCCTCGACCGGGATCTGGAACAGCTCGTCGCGCGGGTAGGTCTCCAGGATCTGCAGCAGGTCGCGGCCGTCGTGGCTGTGCGGCGTGAAGCCAGCCGCCGTCAGCACGGCCTCCACCTTGCGGCGGATCACCGGGATCTGGCGCACGCTCTCCACAAACGCCGACGCCGCGAACAGGCCGAGGAAACGGCGCTCGCCGACAACCCTGCCCTGCGCGTCGAACTTCTTCACCCCGACGTAGTCGAGGTAGGACGAGCGGTGCACCGTGGCCCGGCTGTTCGCCTTGGTGAGCACCAGCAGCCGGTGCTCGCGGGCCTTGGCACGGGCGGCGGCGGTCAGCCGGTTGAAGGACGGCGAGACCGGGTGGCCGTCGTCCCCGCCGCCGTGGTCCGGGTCGGAGCGCAGGATGCCCAGGCCGGTGCCGGGGACCGGCTTGAGGACGGCGTCGACGCCGTCCTCCGGCTCGATCGGCTCCAGCGCGTACTCGCGGTAGCCGAGGAAGGTGAACCGGTCGTCCACGAGCCAGCGCAGCAGCTCCTGGGCCTCTTCGATCTCCTCGTCGCCGATGTCGTCGGTCGGCTCGGTCGGCAGGCCGTCGGCGATCTGCAGCGCCGCGCCGCGCATCTTCTGCCAGTCCTCGACGGCCTCCCGCACGTCGGACAGCACCCGGCGCAGGTCGGCGGCGATCTGCTGGAGGTCGCCGCTGTCGGTCTCCCGGTCGATCTCGACGTGGATCCACGACTCGGTGAGCGCGTCCGGCGGCAGGTTCTCGCCCACGTGCGGGGCGTGCGGCTCCCGGCCGGTCTCCAGGACCTCCAGCAGCCGGCCCGTCACGTCGCGGCGGACGACGACCTGGGGGTGGATCACGATGTGGATGCCGCGGTGCTGCCTGGTCAGCTCGTTGGTGACGGAGTCGACCAGGAAGGGCATGTCGTCGGTGACGACCTCCACGACCGTGTGGGTGCACGTCCAGCCGTTCTCGTCGACCGTCGGCGTGTAGACGCGGACGTTCGCGGTGCCCTGCGGACGCTCCTGGGCGAGACGGTGGTGCCCGAGGGCCGCGCCGAGGAGGTCGACCGGATCCCGGTCCGCCAGATCCTCCGGGGCGGTGTGCAGGTAGTAGCGCTGGAGGTAGGTGAGCAGCGCGTCCGCTGGGAGCCCCTGCGACGGGAAGCTCCCGGTCGGGCTGCTCTCAGCGACCTGGGCGGCTCGTACGAGCAGGTCGGCCTTGGCTTCGTCCAGCTTGGTCTGCATGTCCTCTGGCTCCTGTCGCGCGCCGTTGCGTGACGTCAGATGGGTGAAGGCACGTGGTCGTCCTGGGGGCGGCCGCACGGGAGGTGCGCTCGATGACGACGGTATGCCGGGTGACACGGTCAGCGGCGGCCCGGGCACAGACAGGCCTCGGGCCGGTACCGGGGGCGGCAACGTCGCCGCGCGCCCCGTCCACGGTGGTCGTGGATATCGCGCTGATCACGTAGGTAAGGCTATCTCGCCGGCCCGGGGACGCGTCATGGTCCCAATCTGAACAAATCCGGGGCGGGATGTTTGACGTTCTGCACAGAGGATAAAAAACAGGGTCGCGGTATTCGGCCGGCCCCCGCTGGGCCGCTGAGGTGACTTGGGCCACGCGCGCGTCCCGGGCCGCCCCGCACGGCCGCTCAGCCCCTGACCAGCTCGTCCGCCACCGCCACCGCCTCGTCGAGCGAGTCGACGACCGGCACCCCGGCCGTCCGCAGGCTCGCCCGGCTGTGCGACCCGCCGGTGTACAGCACCGCGTGCGCGCCCACGTGCGCCGCCGCCCGCGCGTCGTCCACCGCGTCCCCGATGACCACCGCCCGCACTGGGTCGACCGCCTGGCCGGGGCCGCTGGTCAGCGCCTCCAGGTGCCGGGCCATCTGCTCCGCCTTGCCGCTCCCGTTGTACGGGGCGAGGTTGCCGTCGACCCGCACGAAGTGGTGGTCGATGCCGTGCCGGCGGACCATCGGGACCAGATGGTCGTGCGCCGCGAGCGAACACAGCGACTGGGTGTGGCCGCCGGCGGTGCGCGCGGCCAGCAACTCGGCGGCGCCCTCGGTCAGCAGCGCCGCGTCCACCAGCGAGAAGTAGTGCCGGTGGAAGACCACGTCCATCGCGGCGAACTCCTCCTCGGTCGGCATCCGGCCCATGACACGCTCGTAGAAACGGGGAATGGGCACGCAGTACAGCTCGCGGTACCGGTCCAGCGTCATCGAGGGCAGCCCGAGCTCACCGAACGCGGCGTTCGTGGCGGCTATGACGGTGTGGATGTCGTGCAGGAGGGTGCCGTTCCAGTCCCAGACGATGTGTGTGCGGCGGTCCATCCTTCGACGGTATGCCCTGGCACTGACAACGGGACAGCCGGTTGGGGACCGGGCCGCCTCGCAAGACGGGGCCGCCTGTCCACCGGCGAGGCATCGCCGCAGGTCAGAGCAGGTTATCCAGCTCCTGTGTGGCGTACCACAGCAGCTCGTGGTCGTCCGCCTCGGCGAGTGCCGCCGCGCCGTCCGAGGCGCTGGCGTCGGAGCCGGCGAGCGCGGTGGCCGCCGCGCCGACGGCCTCGGCGGCGTCGTCGGCGTCCACGTGCACGGAGGCCGCCCGCGACAGCGGCAGCGGGCGGGCCAGCCGCACCTCTCCCAGCCGCTCGTCGCCCGCCCCGCGGTCGCCGCCGCCCTGCCCGTCCGTGAGGACGTCGCGGTCGGCGACGTCGGCGGCGAGCACCACCCTGCGGCGCGGCGCGTCCGCGTCGGCCGCCAGCAGACGCAGGCTCGCCCGGGCTGCCCGACCGAGCGCCGCGTATTCCAGCTCCTCCAGGTCGTCCGAGCCGGACCACTCGCGCAGCCCCGGCGTCACCGCGTAGGCGGTGAGCGGGGCCGGACCCACCTCGCCCTCCTGGTGCGCGGCGGCGAGACCGGGAAGGGTGAGGGGGAGGTAGACGCGCATGACTGCCGCTTTCGTGTAAGGCCGGACCGCAGTGACCGTCAGTTTACGGCGCGCGGTCGGTACCGACCCGACGTGCCCGCCGCGCACCAGG
>NZ_WMLF01000111.1 GCF_014156695.1 Streptomyces durbertensis
GTCCCCCGCCGCGTCGTCCGCGACCCCCGTGCCGTCAGGCGGGACCGGCGGGCCAGGCGGCGCCACGCGGACGAAGACGTTCGCACGGCGCGTCACCGACGGCCTGGAACCGAAGAACTGGATCATCGCGCTCACCCTGCTCGTCGGGTGGCGGGTCGACGGGCTGGCGGGTGTCGGCTGGGGCGCGTTCGGCGCGTTCTTCGCCGCCGTGCTGCCGGTCCTGTTCATCCGGTACGGCATCCGGCGCGGCCGGTGGGCCGACCGCCACGTCGGCGTGCGCCGGCAGCGGCTGGTCGTGATGGTCTTCATCATCACGTCCGTGCTCACCGGGACGCTGCTGATGCGGCTGCTCGGCGCCCCCGCGGAGATGACCGCGCTGATCGCCGCGATGGTCGCCACCCTGGTGGTGCTGATGGCGATCACCGTCGTCTGGAAGGTGTCGGTGCACGCCGCCGTCTCCGCCGGCAGCGTGCTGATGCTCGCCCTTGTCTACGGGCCGTGGCTGTGGCCGGCGGCCCTCCTGGTCCCGCTGGTCGGCTGGTCCCGGGTGGCGCTGCGGGACCACACGACGGCGCAGGTGCTGGCCGGCACCGCGCTCGGCGCGCTGGTCGCCGGCGTCACCTTCACCCAGCTGAGCTGACGTCCGCCGCGCCGGCGCCGGCGTCGCCGTCCGCCTCGGGCTGCGGCTCGCCGTCGGGCCCGGCGGCCAGCACCGCGAGGATGCCCTCGCCGTACTTGGCCAGCTTGTTCTCACCCACGCCGCTGATCCCGCCCAGCTCCTCCAGCGTCGTCGGACCGCTGACCGCCATCTGCCGCAGCGTGGCGTCGTGGAAGACCATGTACGCCGGGATGCCCTGCTCCCGGGCGGCCTCCGCGCGCCACGCCCGCAGCCGCTCGAACAGCGGCTCCAGCTCCGGCGGCAGGTCGGCGGGCGCGCCGGAGCGGCGGGAGGAGTCCGGGCGGGCGGCGCGCGCCGGCTTGGCGCGGACTTGGTCCCGCCGCAGCGGCACCTGCCGGCGGCCGCGCAGCACCTCTTCACTGCCCTCGGTCAGCACCAGCGTGCCGTACTCGCCCTCCACGCCGATCAGCCCCTGCGCGAGCAGCTGCCGCAGCACGCCGCGCCACTCGGCCTCCTTCAGCTCCGCGCCGACGCCGAAGACGCTCAGCCGGTCGTGGTCGAACTGGATGACCTTCGCCGTCTTCCTGCCCAGCAGGATGTCGATGATCTGCCCCGCGCCGAACTTCTGGTTGCGCTCCCGCTTCAGCCGGACGACGGTCGACAGGATCTTCTGGGCGGCCACCGTGCCGTCCCAGGTCTCCGGCGGCACGAGGCAGGTGTCGCAGTTGCCGCAGGACCCGGGCGCGGACTGGTCGAAGTAGGCCAGCAGCCGCGCCCGGCGGCACTCCACCGTCTCGCACAGCGCCAGCATGGCGTCCAGGTGCGCCACCAGCCGCCGGCGGTGCGCCGCGTCGCCCTCCGAGCCGTTGATCATCTTGCGCTGCTGGACGACGTCCTGCAGCCCGTAGGCCAGCCAGGCCGTCGACGGCAGCCCGTCACGCCCGGCGCGGCCCGTCTCCTGGTAGTAGCCCTCCACGGACTTCGGCAGGTCCAGGTGCGCGACGAAGCGCACGTCCGGCTTGTCGATGCCCATGCCGAAGGCGATCGTCGCCACCATCACCAGGCCGTCCTCCCGCAGGAAGCGCGACTGGTGGGCGGCGCGGGTCCGGGGGTCGAGGCCCGCGTGGTAGGGCAGCGCCTCCACGCCCTGCTCGGTCAGGAAGCCCGCCGTCTTCTCCACGGAGGCCCGCGACAGGCAGTAGACGATGCCCGCGTCGCCCTTGTGCTCCCCGCGCAGCAGGTCCAGGAGCTGCTTGCGCGGCTCGACCTTGCCGACGATGCGGTACTGGATGTTGGGCCGGTCGAAGCTCGCCACGAAGTGGCGGGCGCCGGTGAGGTCGAGCCGGGTGGCGATCTCCTGGCGGGTGGCCTCCGTGGCGGTCGCGGTCAGCGCGATCCTCGGCACGTCCGGCCAGCGCTCGTGAAGCTGGGAGAGCATCAGGTAGTCGGGGCGGAAGTCGTGGCCCCACTGGGCGACGCAGTGCGCCTCGTCGATCGCGAAGAGCGAGACGCGGCCCCGGTCCAGCAGCCGCAGCGTGGCCTCGTTGCGCAGCCGCTCCGGCGCCAGGTACAGCACGTCGAGCCGGCCCGCGACGAACTCCGCCTGCACCAGGCGCTGTTCGTCGACGTCCTGGGTGGAGTTCAGGAAGCCGGCGCGGACGCCGAGCGCCCGCAGCGCGTCCACCTGGTCCTGCATGAGGGCGATCAACGGCGAGATCACCACGCCGACGCCGTCCCGCACCAGGGCGGGGATCTGGTAGCAGAGCGACTTGCCGCCGCCCGTCGGCATCAGCACCAGCGCGTCGCCGCCGCCGATCACATGCTCGACGATCTCCCGCTGCTCGCCCCGGAACTCGTCGTAGCCGAAGACGCGCCGCAGCACCTCGGCCGGGTCCCGCGACGTCGGATCCCCCGGGGACCCGCCACCGGCGCCCTCGTCCGCCCAGGCGACGTCCTCGGGCGTCGGCCCCCCGTGGGCCGCCTCGGGGCCGGCGTACGGGTCGCCGGGGGCGTCGCCGTGGGGATCGCCGTACGGCGGCGGCTCGTACGGCTCGTCGTACGGGTCGTACGGCGGCTCCTGCGGGACGTACGACTCCGACTCCCAGGGCGCGGCGGGCCCGGGCACCCCGGCGCCGTCACCGCGCGTCGACGAGTCGTCACCAGACGTAGAGGAAGCCACAGAACCCATGCCCGCAATGCTAGGGGTGTCCACTGACACCCCGAACCGTTCCGGCCATTTCGCGGGATCCGGACGGCCCGGGGTGCGCTTGGCACCGGACGGGTCAGAGGCGCTTGGCGCTGCGCAGGGCGGTCGCGTAGTAGCCGTTGCCGTCGAGGCGGGAGGCGCCGCCCTTCTCGCCGATCGTCGGGCCGTTGACCTCTTCCCGGCTGGAGATGAAGATCTTCGCCCCGTCGGTGTCCGGACCGAGGTAGATGCCGACGTGGTCCAGACGCTCGCCGGTGCGCGCGTCGAGCCAGAAGAACACCAGGTCACCGGGCTGCAGCACGTCGATCGACTTCGGCCGGTCGTAGCGCGGCCCCTTGCCCGTCAGCGGGATGATGTCGGCGCCGAGCGAGGAGCGGGCCATGCCGTTGGCGGTACGCGGCAGGCCGTCGCCCGCCCGGTCGTTTGCCATCAGCGGGTAGCGGGCCCGGTACCCGAGCACGGTGCGGATGAAACCGGAGCAGTCCATCGCCCGGTAGCGCCGCGCCTCGGGCTGCATGGTGGTGCCGTCCCGGAAGGTGTACGGGATGCCCAGGTAGTCGTAGAAGTCGGACTCCTCCAGGCGGAGGTCGTTGCCCTCCGAGCCGTCCGGGTTCAACGGGCCGAACTCGGCGTCACCGGCGTACTTGATGCCCTCGTCGTCCACCTTGACCGGCGCGCCCGGCGTGTACTGGAAGGCGATCGCGAAGATGTCGTCCTCCTCGCTGCCGAAGTACTCGTTGAACCAGTCCTTGAACCACTTCTCCTTCTCGGCGCCCTTGGTCCACGGCTCCGGCATGAACCGCACCCAGTTCTCGGTGACGACCCGCGACTTGGTGTTCGCCGGCTCGCTGAACGTGCGGCTCGGGCCGGTGAGCGTGGCGGTGCGGGCGCCGTCGGTGAAGGTGGCCAGCACACCGCCGTCGCCGTCGCGGAGCACCGAACGGGCCGGGTTGTCCAGCCGCTCCCACACCCGCTCGCCGCTCTCCCGGGACGCGTTGGACGACTTCAGGTTGGCGACGTCGGTGACGGCCTGCACGGCGGGCGCCTTGGCCTGTTCCTGGTCGCGGAGCGCCACCGTCAGGTAGGCGCTTCCCGCCAGCAGAGCGAGGACGGTGGCGGCGTGCAGGATCGGACGGGACTTGCGCTTGGTCGGGGCGCTCATACTTATCGGCTCCAGTCGCTTCCGGTCGTTCGGCGGGGTCTGTGGGGGCGGGATCAGATGGTGGTGGGCGTCAGGCCGTCGGCATCAGGCCGAGCAGGATGCCCGCGGTGAGGACGACGTAGGTCATGAGGGTCACCGAGCCGGTCGCGAGGATCGTGGCGCCCTTCGGCTGCCGCACGAGCTGGTACGCGATGAGGCCCGGCACGATGAACCCGAGGGTCTGGTTGCTGTACAGCAGCGGGAACTCCTGCTGGAGGACGATCGTCAGCGCGCCCTGCAGGACCACGCCGATCAGCACGACCGTCGCGAACAGCCGCTTGCCGTAGAGGATCACCACACGCTGCACGCCGAGCGTGCAGACGTAGGTGAGGACGGTGACGCCGACGACCATCGCGGCGTGCTGGAGGTCCTCCACCAGCGTCAGCGCGAGCCAGCCCGGGGTGATCATGCCGCCGGGGGACAGGTTGGTCGTCAGGTAGCAGACCAGGGAGAACACCAGGCCGAGCGCGATACCGATCGCGGCGATCTCTGGGGTGAGGACGGCGGGGATCAACGGTGGTCTCCTGGGCTGTGCCTGGGCTCTGGCTGTTCGGGCGCTTCTGGCTGCTGTGCGGGGTGCCGCGGCGGCCGGCCGGGCGGCTGCGCCTGGTCCGGTCGCCGGGGCTGCGGGAACTGTCCGGTCTGGTGGGCCTGGCCGAGCGACTGGACCCGGCCGGGCTCCGGCGCCTGGCCGGTCCGAGGACCGCCGGCCTGAGGGCTGCCGGCCTGCGGCGGTTCCTGCCCCGGCGGGACGGCCCAGCTGGGCCGGGAGCGCTCTGCCGCGCGGATGTCGTGGATGTCCGGGTAGGGCGCGTACGGGTCCCGGTACGGCTGGAAGGGCTGCCGGGGAGCGGGCGGCTGGCCGTGGCCCGGGTGGTCCGGACGGTCCTGCGCGTCCTGCCCGCCGTGCCCGGGGTGGCCGCCTTGCCCGGGGTGGCCGCTGTGGCCGCCCTGGCCGCCGTGGTGACCGCTGCCGCCGTGGTCGGCGTGTTCGCGGTGTCCCGCGTGGGCGTCGTACCCGCCGTGCTGGGGGTATCCGGCCTGCGACCGGACGTCCGCGTGCGGCTCATGGTGTACGGGCGCCTCGGGCGCCGCCAGAGCGGCTTGCTGCACGGTCGTCTCGACGTCCGCCGGACCGCCGTGCGTGGGGCCGCCGTACGCGTCCCCGCCGTGCGCGGGGGCGCCGCCGGCCGGGGCACCCGCCGGGGCGTCCTCGTCCGGGTCCGGCTCCTCGTCGGCGGGGAGTTCCGCGAGGTACTCCAGCAGGTGCTCGCCCTGGCCGTGGATGTTGCCGATGGCCACCAGCGAGGACTCCGGCGCGAGCCGGTCCAGCAGCTCGGCCATGAACTCCTCGGCATCCCGCCGGTCGCCGCCGAGGTCGACGGCCCGCGGCCGCCACTCGGCCGGCATCGCGTCCAGCGCGCTCTTGGTGGGGTGGCCGATGAGGAAGACCGTGTCGGGGGACAGCTCGGGGATGATCGCGCCCATCTGGCCGTTGCGCTCGACGCGGTCGGGGCGGCAGTTGATGACGACGTTCAGCGGCCGCCGCACGGCGCCCAGGTCCAGCAGCTGGTTGATGTTCATCAGCGTGGACTCGGGGTCGTTCGCGGCGAACACGTTGGCGAACCGCAGCCGCTTGCCCTCCGGGGTGCGGTACCGCTCGACGGACAGCACACCGGGGTCCGGCGGCGCGTCGTACATGCCCTGGAGCGCGGTCTGCCGGTCGACGCCGAGCAGTTCCGCGACTGTGAGCGCGATGGCCACGTTCTCCTTGAAGGTGAACCAGCTGAAGCCGCGCAGCTCCTCGTCGGTGACCATCTCGGGGTCGGCGTAGACGAGCCGGCAGTCGCGGGCGTCGGCCTCCTCCTGGAGGATGTGGAAGCGGTCGCTCTCGGCGGTCACGCAGATGCCGCCCTCGGGCATGGACCGGCTCAGCGAGCGGGCCACGTCGTCGAGGGTGGGGCCCATCTCCTCCAGGTGGTCCTCACGGACGTTGCACAGCACGCCGATCGTGGAGCGGATCAGCTTGCTCTGGTTGATCTCCTGGAGCGCCGGCATGACCGCCATGCACTCGATCACCAGCACCTGCGGGTTGTAGGCGGCGGCCCGCCGCACGATGCCGATCTGCTCGACGACGTTGGCGATGCCGAACTTCCGGTAGACCGGTTCCTCGGTGGCGTCGGGATGGATGAAGCGCGCCGCCGTGCCCGTCGTCTTGGCGACGGTGACCAGGTCGCCGCCGCGCAGGGCGCCGGCGCACAGCCGGGTGATGGAGCTCTTGCCGCGGATGCCGTTGACCAGCACCCGCGTGGGTATGCGGTCCAGGTTGGCGAAGTGCCGGCGCTGCTCGACGACGCCGGCCGCCAGCAGGACCAGGCAGCACACCACCAGGACCGAGTAGAGGAAGAGCACGGGTGATCAGTTCCTTCCGGCCGGTACGGCCTGGGCGCCGTCCCGCCTCTGCCGGTCCTGCAACGCCTGCCGGACGAGTTCCAGACTTCGGGCCACGGCGCCGACCTCGTCGTGGTGCCGGGGGAAGAGGACCGTGCGGCGGTCCCCGTCGGCCAGCGCCTCCGCCTGACCGGCGAGCAACCGCAGCGGCTTGGCGACGATGATGTGCAGCCAGCCGAGGCAGGCTGCGGCGGCGGTCAGCGCGAGCAGCCCGGCGAGGACGGTCCGGTTCTGCAGCACGTAGGCCGGGATCGCCATGCCGTTGGGCTTCTGCCAGCTCACGACGCTCCAGCCGAGCGACTTCGCCGGGCCGCCGCCGCTGAACGGCGCGGCTGCGGCGAGCTGCACGTTGTCGCCGTCGCGGAACTGCACACCGCTCGGCCGCGGGTACATGCCGACCTTCTGCGCGCTGCCCTGGACAAGCGAGTCCAGCTGCTTGTTCGGCAGCTTCTTGAAGGGGAGGAAGCCGTTGTTGCCGCCGATCACCCGGCGTTCGGCGTCCACCACCCGCACCTGGCCGAGGCCGGGGCGCTTGAGCAGCGAGTTCAGGAAGTCGGTGCGGAACTCGCCGACGACGGCGGACCCGTCGCGGCCGGGGATCTCGGCGTAGCCGGCGACGACCGGTTCCTTGCCGCCCTCACCGAGCATGACGATGGGCTCGTCGGAGGGCGCCTGACCATCCGGGTGGCGGGGCTTGTGGCCGGTCTTCACGACGACCTGGCCCTTGCCGTCGAGCACGTACAGGGAGCGGTAGCGCTTGTGCTCGTACGCGGTGCGCTCCAGCACGGCCTGCATGTCCTTCGGGTCGGTCTCGTCGCCGATGAGCCGGCCGACGGAGGTGAGGTCGGCGTGGCCCTCGTTGAGCGAGCGGCGTACCCGGTCGCTGATGGTGTCGGTGCGTTCCCGCTGGTCGTCGACAAGCTGCTGGGGGATGACCACCGTGTTCCCGGCCCGGTTCACCAGCAGGGCGACCGGCGCCGCCCAGGCCAGGACCACGGCCGCGCAGAGCACGATCAGCAGGCTCGCGCCGAGCCTGCGGCGCAGCCGGGAGGTCGGCCGCGTGGCGGCCGGCTCGCCGCCGAGCTGGACGCGCAGCCGCTCCAGCGCCTGGCCGATGCGGGCCGTCTCGCCGTACGGCGGCACGGTCACCGGGCGGCGCAGGTCGCCGCGGGCCAGCCGGCGGCTCTCCAGGAAGAGCTTCAGCAGCGGCCGCTGCACGGTGCCCATCAGCACGGCGACCACCACGACGCCGATGAGCAGCAGCGCCCCGGCGGCGACCAGGCCGTACAGCGGGTTGATGCTGTTCGTCGGGTCCTCCATGACCTTCACCATGGAGACGACGGTCAGGCCCAGACCGGTGGCGATGGTGCCGGGGCCCGCCTTGGGCGGCGCGAGGGTGGCGTAGCCGGCGACCGAGCGGTCACCGCGGAAGGTGTCGCCGACGATGCTGCCGCTGATGCCGAGGAAGCCGCCGCTGCCGGGCTCCTTTGTGGTGAGCGGGTGCCGGCTGTTGTCCTTGACCGCCTGCTTGGCGAACGCCTTCAGCTGCCGGTTGGACTCCTTGACCTCGTCCCGCTGGAGGTCGGTGAGGACCTGCTCGGGTTCGGGAATGCCGTCGCTGCTGAGGATGGTGCCCTCGGCGTCGACGACGGCGATGGCCCGGAACTTGCCGAGGCTGATGCCGGGGAAGCGCAGGCTGTTGGTCGCCACGAGCAACTGCTGGGGCTTGTCGTCCCAGGTGAGCAGCGCGAAGGACATGAGCCGGGTCTCGCCGTTGGCGAGCCGGATCATCCGCGGCGCCAGGCCGTCCTTGTCACCGAGCTTGGTGCGGTCGATGGCTTTGAACGGCACGTTCTCGCCGCGCGCGGCGAGGAGTTTGCCGGACTCGATCTCGATGACGGCGGTGCCGCGCCACTTCTGGTAGGTGCTGCCGACCTTGTCGAGCACGGTGTCGGGGGTGGCGGGCGCGCCGGCGCTGAACATGCCGGCGACGCGGCGGAGGTCGGTGACGCCCTCGTCGAGGGAGGCCCGCAGCGCGACTGCGCCGTCCTCGGCGAAGTGCTGCTGCGAGGTGAGCACGGCCTCGGGGAGCGCCTTGTGCTTGACGGAGCCCAGCCCGAGCGCGGTGACGCCGGCCAGCGCCAGCAGCAGCGTCGCGAACACCGCGATCGGCGGTCGGATTCCCCCAAGAAGCGACATGTCGGCCCGTCTCCGGGCCTTGTGCCGCCGCTTCGATTGCGAAGCGGCCACCTTCGTGCTCCCTCTTCTGCCTGGTGTTTCGGCCGGTCCCGCTGGTCGGCGGGGCCGGGTGGTGCGGTGTCGAACGTGTTCGACCCGCTCGCTCACGTGTTGGTTGTGCGTTCGGGCGCGGGTGTGGCCCAGTTCACGAAGTCGGGCGCCGGGCGCCCGAGCGGTTCACGGTGCCGGGCTCATGGCAGCCCCTGGAGTGGCTTCAGGCCGTCCTTGGCCGCTCCCCGGTTGAGCATGGTCCCTTCCGTCCGCTGGAACGCCATGCGGTAGCGGGCGCGCTGCTCGTCGTCGAGCTTGCCGTTCGAGCGCATGGCCTCCGCGACGTCCACGAGCCGGTGCTCACGTTCGGGGGAGGAACCCGGGGCGGGCGCGACGTCCTCGGCGTTCTCCGCCGCGTCGAGGTCGAAGCTGGGGTCGTGCTCTGGCACATCGAACTCCTCGCCGGGGACCTCCACGAGCGTGGGCACGAAGCGCGCCTGGACGTCCCACTTCTCGCCCCGCCGGGTGAACTCGAACCAGCCGATCGCGCCCTCCTCGGTGAGCCCGGTGGGGATGTCGTGGCGGGCGATCTGGTTCCCCAGGCTGTAGGCGACCCAGGTGCCGCTGACCTTCTCCATCGGCTGCACGACGTGCGAGTGGTGGCCGATGACCAGGTTGATGCCGGTCTTGTCGGCGATGCGCCGGGCGAGCTGGATCTGTGAGCCGCTGGGGTTGGCGCGGTTCTCCCGGCCCCAGTGGATGCTCAGGATGACCACCTCGGCACCGGCGGCGCGGGCGGCGCGTTCGGCGGCGGCGATCGCCTTGAAGGAGGTCTTGTTGGCCAGCCAGGGCTGGTCCTCCGGCACCTCGCGCCCGTTGAACCCGAAGGAGAAGGCGATCTGCGCGACCTTCACGCCCTTCACGTCCACGATGAGCGGGGTGTCGGCCTCTTTCTGGCTGCGTGCCGAGCCGGTGTGCTTGATGCCGGCCTCGTCCAGGACGTCCAGGGTCCGGTGCACGCCCTCGGGGCCGTGGTCGAGGGTGTGGTTGGAGGCGGTGGAGCAGGTGTCGTAGCCGACGTTCTTGATCGCGGTGGCGATCTGCGGCGGAACGAGGAAGTCCGGGTACGACTCGAAGGGGCCGGCGGGCTCGCCCAGCACCGGCTCGAGGTGGCATATCGCCAGGTCGGCCTTGCTGATGACCGGCTTGATGCCTGCCATGATCGGCCCGAAGTCGATCGCGTCCTCGCCCTTCTGCCCGGCCGCGGCGGCGTCGGCGCGCGCCTGCTCGGTCAGCTGCGGGTGGATCAGGATGTCGCCGGCGGCGGCGACGGTGAAGGTGACGTCACCCTCGGACGCGGTGTCGCCGCCTCCGAGTACTCCGCAGCCGGTCGCCGTCAGGAGCAGCGCGAGGGCGCCGGCGGTGGTCGCACGTCGGAGGGGGGTACGTCTGGTCACCCGGGTATCTTGCTACGACAATGAGCGCACGGTTCCCAAAAATGATCACAACTTTGATAATTCTGCTGGTAGCGGGCATGATCACGACCGTTTTCGTGACGCTCTTCACGTCCGGACGGAGGGCTTCCGTGGAGTCCGTGCCCCCACCGGCCGGCCAGGTCGACCTCCGCGCGCGCGTCCTGGGCTTTGTCGACGGCATCAGCCGGGACACCGGCTACCGGGCCCCCGAGGAGAGCGAGCGCCGCACCGTCGCGTCCGGCGTCGGGCTGCTGCTCGACGGCCGCCTCGGGTCCGCCCGGGAACGGCTGGCCGAGGCCGACTACCGGCTGCGCGTCCTGACCGACGAGGCCGACGGCCGCCGGTACGCGGAGGTCGCCGACGGTGCCGGTGAGTACGTCCGCGGCTGGGGGCGCGTCTACGTCGCGCTCGACGGCCCGGCCCGCTGGTCGGTGCAGGTGCCCCATCCGATCGCCGACCTGGACACCGAACAACTCGGCGTCGACACCCTGCGCGGCGCCCCCGGCGGCGTCCTTGTGCTCGCCGGCGCCCACCGCAGGGCCGGCGAGGACGGCGAGGCCGACGTCGCCCACCGCCGCGACACCGTCTTCCACGAGGTCACCCGCGAACTCGTCGCACGCGGCCTGCCCGGGGTGCAGATCCACGGCTTCGCCAACAAGACCGTGCCCGGGCGGCACGTCGTCGTCTCCACCGGCGCCGGCGACCACGCGCTGCCGGACGCCCGGGCGTTGGCCGACGGCCTCGCGGCGGCCGGGCTGGACACGTGCCGCGCCTGGCGTTCCCGCTGCGTGCTCGAAGGCCGGACCAACAAGCAGGGCCGGCAGGCGGCCGAGGCGGAAGTGCCGTTCCTGCACCTGGAGTTCAACCGCGACGTGCGCGCCGAGGAGGATCTGGCCCGTCGCGCTGTCGACGAACTGCGGCACGTCGTGCGGCGGTGGGCGCGGGCGGGGGAGGAGTCGGACGCGGAAGCCGGGGCGAAGACCGGCGCGGCGGCGTAGGGGCGGCATAGAGTCGCCCCCGTGTGCCGGCGAAGGCCCACACCGACCCCAGGAGGAACGCGATGGCATCCACGCCCCGAGTCGGCGCTCCCGTCGGCGACTTCACCCTGCCCGGCGGCGTCCTGCGCGGCGAGGACCCCGGACTCTTCGAACGCGGCGACTACTCGACGGCCGACCACCGCGGCCGCCCGCTGGTCCTCGCCTTCTATCCGGGCGACAACACCCCTGTCTGCACCAAGCAGTTGTGCTCCTACTCCAGCGGTCTTGAGGCGTTCGCCGAGTGCGGCGCCGACGTGTGGGGCATCAGCCCGCAGAGCGTCGACAGCCACGAGGAGTTCGCCCGCCGCCACGGCCTGCGGATGCCGCTGCTGGCGGACGAGGACCGCGCCGTCGCGCGGGCGTTCGGGGTCGCCGCCCCCGGCATCGGACTGCGCAGGTCGGTCTTCCTCGTCGCCCCGGACGGCACCCTGCACTGGAAGCACGTCGCCCTGCTCGGCGCCACGTTCCAGTCACTCGACAAGCTCACCGAAAAGCTCGCCGCCTTCTCCGAACGCTGAGCAACGGCGCGGGAATTCCGTACGGACTCCGGTCGGAGGTCGCGGCCTTTTGTTGATTTCCGTACTTCCGGCTGCGGTTGCGACCCCCCTGGTGCTGCGTTCCACTGGAATATGTCAGTGAAACCGTGATCCCTTAGGGGGATGGTGCCATGTCCACTCTGAAGCCCGAGACCAGGGACCTTCAGAAGTCGCTCGAAGAAGACGTCGAAGCGGCTCTCAACCCCGGAGAGGCACAGGGCTACTACCGGGACACCCGGGAGTGCGCGGCGCTGCTGCTGATCGCCGGCGCGGCGCTGCTGTCACCGCCCGCTCCGCGGCCCAAGAAGTGATACGGGACGCGCACAGATGAAAAACCTGTCGGGTGCTGTGTGCGACCTGGCCTCCGAGGTGGTCTCCGTCCTGCGGGACGGGGACCACCGGGCCGTGATCTCCCCCAACGGACAGGGGCCGGACGCCGAACTCGGCGTCGCGGCGGTGCGTGTCCTCGGTGCCGACGTGCTCCTGCCCAGCACCCTCCACCGACATCCCGCGGCGCCGGGTGATCTGCGGCTCGTCCGGGAGGCCGTACGGACCTTCCCGCCCGGCGGCGACGCCTCGGCGTCCACCGAGTGGAGCCACTGGGCGATGCGCGAGGCCCTGCGGCGACACGACCCGACGGCCGCCGCGCCGCAGCTCTCCGGCGCGGCGCCCGACGCCGCCTGGCTCTCCCGGCTGAGCTGGCAGGAGCTGACGCACCAACTCGCGGTACTGGGCGCGCTGGCCGTGCCGCCCGCGGTGGCCGGCCCGTCCCCGGTCGTGGCCGCCGCCGCGCCGAGGACACTCGACCTCGCCCGCGGCTTTGTCCGCGCCGTCCGCCGCCGCGACTGGCTGCAGGCCGCCGGCGCCGGCCGCTGGCTCGCCGTCCTCGACTCCGACACCTCGCCGGTACCCGCCACCCTCGGGCTCGACGCCGGCCTGGACTTCGTCCTGCGGATGGGCGGCGCCGACCCCCGGGTGGCCCTGCACGCCCACGCGGCCCGACTGCTGCGCGCGGGGGCGGCCGGATGACCGCACACACCGCCGGCGCCACGGCGAGGGTCGAGTCCGCCGCGGCCCCGGAACAGGACTACGCCGACTACGCGGCGCACGGCGGCATCGTGCGCGGCGCCCTGGAGTGGGTGACGGCGCACCAGGACCGCTTCGCGCTCCCGGCGGACGTGTCCGACCCCCGCACCGACCTCAACTGGTCGATGAAACCGCTCGGCGAACTCGCCCGCCTCTCCACGTCCATCACCCGGACCGCGCACACCGTCGCCGAACACCTCCACGACGAGGAGTGGCGACGACTCGCGCGGCACGCCCGGGGACTTCTCGACTTCGCCTGGGCGGAAATCGCCGAAGGGCGGGTCCTGCTCGAACTCGCCCGCGCGGAACCCCACGCCACGTATCCGCTGGAGATCTATTCCGCGTTCGCCTCCGCGGGCCTCCGCGACGAGGAGTTCGAGGAATTCACCGGAGCGCTTGTCCGCACCCGCGCCTGGGCGTTCACCGAGCAGCAGCCGAACCGCCGGCTCGGCGTCCTGGCCGCCGAACACCACGCCCGACTGCCGAGCCACGACGACCCCACCGAGGTACTGCGCCGCACCTGGCTCGGCTCCCTCCCCGAACCCTGGACGTTCGACGTCGCCGCCGGCTACGCGCTCACGCACACCGTGTTCCACCTCACCGACTGGGGCGCCCGGCCGGCCGGTGTGCCCGCCGACCTCAACCGGTACCTGCACCACTGGTTGCCCTGCTGGCTGGACACCTGCCTGGAGGACCAGCAGTGGGACCTCACCTGCGAACTGCTGGCCGTCGGCGCGAGCCTCCCCGCGCCCTACCCGCCCGATCGGTACCGCCCGGTGTGGCGGGAGCTGGCCGCCCGACGCGCCGCCGACGGCTCACTCCACGAGGTCGGCCCCGACACCGAAGGCCCCGACACCGAAGGCCGGGACGACGGGCCGCCGGACCGCTTCACCCACCGCTACCACTCCACCCTGGCCGTCGCGTTCGCCGCCGCCCTGACCGCCGCCGCCCTGACCGCCGCCGGGGTCCCGGCCCACGGCGGCCGGGCCACCGCATTCCAGGCAGGAGCCCACCGATGACCACCGTCACCGGCACCGCGCCCGTCGCACTGCTGCACGAGGTCGGTTCCCGGGCCATCGAC
>NZ_WMLF01000112.1 GCF_014156695.1 Streptomyces durbertensis
CGCCCACTCGGCGACCCGCCCACACCGCAGCCGGCTCTCCCCTCGCCGGCCCCTCCGCGGTGGGACGCCGCCGCGCACGGCCCGCGGTCCCGTCGGGTCGGCGACCCGCGTGCTAAGCATCCGCTATGTCCGACGCCGGGGCACTTGTCCTCATCATGACGCTCGCCGTACTGGCGCCCGCCCTCACCTACCTGACGGGCCGCTGGCTCGCCGTTCCGGTGGTGGTCGTGGAGATCCTGCTCGGGGTGCTGGTCGGCCCCGCCGTGCTCGGCTTGCTTCAGCCCGACGACCTCATCGAGGTCCTCTCCCAACTCGGCCTGTGCACCCTCATCTTCCTCGCCGGTTACGAGATCGACTTCGCGGCCGTGTCCGGACCGGTGCTCCGCCGCTCGGTCTGCGCCTGGCTGGTCTCGCTCGCACTGGGCCTGGGGGCGGCCGTGCTCATCGCCACCGGGGGGACGGACGCGGCGCTCTACGTCGGAGTCGCCCTCACCAGCACGGCGCTCGGCACGGTCCTCCCGGTGCTGCGCGACACCGGCGGACTGCGCGGGCGGCTCGGATCCGCCGTGCTCACCTACGGCGCCGTGGGCGAGTTCGGACCGATCATCGCCGTCGCGCTGCTGCTCTCCGGCCGCGCCCCCGGCCGGGCCGCGCTGGTGCTGACGGCGTTCGCCCTGCTCACGGCCGGGGCGGTGTACCTCGCCACCCGCCCCAAGCCGCCGTGGTTCGCCGCGGTCGTCGCCCGCACCCTCGACACCAGCGCCCACCTGCCCGTCCGCTTTGTCATGCTGCTGCTCGCCGCGATGCTGGCGATCTCCAGTGCCTTCGGGCTGGACGTGCTGCTCGGCGCGTTTGCCGCCGGTGTGCTCACCCGGCTGGTCCTCAGGGACGCCTCGCCGGCCGACCGGAAGACCACGATGAGCAAGATCGAAGGATTCGGCTTCGGCTTCCTCGTCCCCCTCTTCTTCATCAGCACAGGCGTCGGCTTCGACCTGGACGCGCTGCTCGGCGGTGGCCGGCCGCTGCTGCTGCTCGGACTGTTCCTTCTGCTCTTCCTCCTGGTCCGCGGCCTGCCGGTGCTGCTGCTGGCGCCCCCGGGCATGCCGCTCCGGGAGCGGGCCGGCCTCGGCCTGTACTGCTCGACAGCACTGCCACTGATCGTGGCGATCACCTCCCTGGGCGTCAGCGGAGGAGCGCTGGAGACGGCGGAGGCCGCCGCGCTGGTCGGCGCCGGAATGCTCTCCGTGCTGCTGTTCCCGCTGCTCGCGACCCGCTGCGCCCCGGGCGGGACCGACGCATCACCCACTGCCCGGCGGGCGGCGACGGAAGGGTGGTGAGACCGACGCGGGGCCGGTGGGGGCCCGACGCGCGGCCGGTGCGGGCCAGACCGGGGTCGGTGCGGGCCAGACCCGGGGTCGGCATGAGTCGAGTGGGGGCGGCCGGCGTGGGTCGGTGGCCGGGGACGCCTCAGACGCGGGAGCGGACCTCCTCCGCGAGCGACTTGTCCAACGACACCCGCACCAGACCGGCCGCGAAGGCCGCCACGTCCTCCTCGGCCGTCAGCTTCGCGAGCTTCCCGGCCGAACCGGGAAGCCCGACCCGCTCGGCACCGCTCTCCGCCTTCGAGTCCAGATAGGGCGCCACATCCGGCCAGACCGCCTGCACCTCACGCAGGTAGATGTCCGCCCCCACGGGCCCCATCCCCTTCATCTCCCGCAGCCGTTCCTGCAGTACCGCCACGTCGCCGTCGGCATCCTCGTGGAGCCGCCTCAGATCCCCGCTGTAACGGTCGCGCACGTACTCGGCCGCCTCACCGAGCATCGTGGAGGTGCTCTCGTCATACCGGCGGTAGCCGCCCTCACCCAGAGCGTCCACCCGCTCCTGCCAACTCGCCTCGGCCATCGCCCTGGGTGTCCGCAGACCGTGGGAGAACAGCGCCCGCGCCGCCCCCACGGCCGCGTCCGCGCGGATCCGGGCGCTCAGCAGCGTGGCGAGCACCAGCAGCTGGTAGAGCGGCTGCGGTGTGTCCCGCAGCCGGATGCCCGCCTCCTCGGCGTACGTCCGGCCGCACACCTCGAGCAGTGCCTCCGCTGTCCGGCGCTCGCCCGCCCCCCTCATCTGCCCGCCCCGCTCATCGCGGCGGCTTCAGCGGATCATGCCCGAGCCGCATCAGCCGATGCCGCCAGTGCTCCTGGCCGGCCACGGGCTCGAGGTCGTCGCGGCGCTGCTCGCCGACCTCCCGTACGACCTCCCGCATCACCCGGAGGTCCTCCCCCGTCAGGTCGGTCCGGCGCTTCTGCAGCACGGCGAGCACGGAACGCCCGTCCGGCGTACCGGACCGCTCCGGAAGCTCCTCAGCGTCCTCCGCCGCGCTGTCCGTGCGCAGCCACTCGCTCAGCTCCTGGGAGGTCATGTTCACCACGCGGTGGAACTCCTCCCACAGCGCGTCGCCCTCCAGCGGATCCTCCGCCACGGTCGTTCTCCTCCTCTCGTCCGGCCGCTGACGCCGCGGGCGGCGTCAGCGGCCGGGGTACGTCCAGGGCGCCCCGGGAGGCGGGTCAGCTGTGCGGGGAGTTCGGCTCGGCCGGACCGGGCTTGTCGCCGTCGCGACGGATCCGGTGCGCCGGGTCGGTCTCCTCCTCGGCCGCCTCCGGAGGGTTGGCCATCTCCGGGTTCCCGGAACCCGGCTCCGTTGTCTCGTGGCCGACCGTGGGGGCGGCGCCGCTGCCATGTCCGCGCTTGTCCTCCGGCTGCGTCTCCTGCTCCTCCGGGGCCTCCTCGGTGCCGTAGTAGCTGATCTCGTGGGGCATCAGCCGTCGGCCGTCGTGGGGCATCTCCGCGTCGGCGCGGTGCTCCTGCACCTCTCCGACAGGCCCGGAGTCGGGCAGTGAGGGCTGCTCGTCCGGGCGGGGCTTCGGCGGCTGCCGCCGCAGGGACCGGATGCCGACCATCACCGCGGTGATGAGGATGACAACCGCGGCCACGCCCACCAGGAACGGGGCGATGCCTACCAGGAAGCCGCGCTCCTGCGCGTAGTCGAGCAGCGCGGGATCTGTTGTCACAGCGTCCGCGACGGTGGATCGGTCCACCAGTGTGGTGTTCATCCGGTACTGCCTCCCTCGGCTTCACCCTCCGGGTGCCCTGCGGAGCGTTCACCTACCGCTCCGGGCACCCATTTCCTCCGTACGGCGCATTACCTCCGCACGGCGCACCCGCCTCGCCGGGCGGGGCACGCCGTCACGCCGCTTCGGCGCTCCCACCCGGCGAGTCGCCGCCGCTCTCCTCCGCCCAGCGCAGCACGGCACCCAGCCCACCGACCGGAACGTCCTCCGTCCCCGCCTCGTCCTCGGTGAGGACCACCACGTCACCCCCGGTCGCCGCGACACTGCGGAGCAGCGCGTCGTCGGCACGGGCCGACGACGGCTCCGGTTCACCGAGGTAGCGCGCGTCCGTGCGACGCACGGCCACCTGGTCCGGGTTCTGCCCGATCCACACCTCGCGCTGGAGATCCGAACCGCCCGGTCGGAGGAGAAGCGTCGCCACACGGTGCTCCCGGGCCGCCTCCACCAGGGCGGGGACGCCTTCCACGGCGGTCACCCCGCCGTTGCGCTCGGCCCGGCCCCTACGGAACCGCTCCAGGGCCTCCGCGTTGTCGCGGTGCCGCTGGTCGGCGATGAGCTCTTCGATCTCCTCGTCCAGCAGCCTGGACTGCGACCCTTCGGCCCGCCCGCCGTGCCGTGTCTCCACGACCGACGCGTTGAGCGCGGTCGGCAGCTTGTCGTGCACGGACCGGCGCTGGCGCGGATCGCCCACCAGCAGCACGACGTTCGCGCCGGTCTCCTCGGCGGTCTGCGCCACACCCGCCGCGATCTCGGCGGCGTTCTGCTCCCAGGTGTTCTCCACCGACAGCTGGAAACGCCGCTCGGACCAGTCGACGGTGGGCGTACGGGTGAGAGGCCAGTCCCGCCCCGTGACACCGCCGGCTGACTCGCCGACACCGCCGGCCCGGCGCAGCTCGAAGTCCGCGCCCTGCTTGTCGATGTAGGCGACGAGGCAGGTGTGGGGCTCCGCGATCCGTTCCATCAGCGGGGTCAGATGGGGAACCGGCGTCCACTGCGTCTCCGGCAGCGGCGGCGGCTCACGCAGCGGCACTGTCAGCCGGACCTCGCCCTCCTTGGCGAACACGGCGAGACCGGGATGCTCGGGCCACGGTTCGCGCAGCGTCGCGAACACCGCCTCACAGGTCGCGTCGTCCGCTCCCTGCGAGGAGAGCCGACTGCGGGCCTCCCTCGCGGTGAGCTCCTGTTGGGACTCGGCGCCGGGACCCGGCGCGGCGCCGGCCATGTACACGGACGCCCAGGGTCCTGCTTCGTTGAGGACGGGGTTGAGGAAAGCGAGGTCCATGACTCCTCCACGGTGGTACGACCTACGGCGTGACGAGTGGGCTTGCCGGTGGGCTTCGCGCGGCCCGACGGCCTGACGGCCTGTGCTTCGCTTGATGACTGTGTCGCTGATGCCTGTGTCGCTTGGTGGCTGTGTCGCTTGGTGGCTGTGTCGCTTCGGCAACGGGTCGACGGGGACGACACGCACGGTGCCGGTGCGCCGACCGGTGGAGGGCCGCCGCATCGGGCCGCGCCCGTCTGGGGAAGCCAGTCGTCAGGGCCGAGCGCGGCGTCAGGCGCCGAACTCGTGCAGCGACGCGTCGCAGAACGCCTTCAGGTCGTCCGGCTTACGGCTTGTCACGAGCGGTCCAGGGCCTTCCTTGCTGACGTGGACCTGCTCGTCGACCCAGGTGCCGCCGGCGTTCTTGATGTCGGTGCGCAGACTCGGCCACGACGTCAGCGTTCGACCTCGCACCACATCGGCCTCCACCAGCGTCCACGGCCCGTGGCAGATGGCCGCCACCGGCTTGCCGGACTGGCTGAACGCCCGCACAAGACCGACCGCGCCGTCGTCCAGGCGGAGGAAGTCCGGGTTGGCGACGCCGCCCGGCAGCAACAGGCCGTCGAAATCGTCCACCGACACCTTGTCGACGGTCGCGTCCACAGGGAACCTGCCCGCGGCCGTGAGGTGGTGGAAGGCTTGGATCTCACCAGGGTCCGGGCAGACGAGCACCGGCTCGCCGCCGGCGTCCTTCACCGCCTGCCAGGGCTCGGTCAGCTCGACCTGTTCGACTCCCTCGCTTGCCACCAGAAACGCGATACGCATATGCGCCCTCCTTCTGGTCTCGGCTTCGGTCCCGTGACGCCCACCCGGCGGGTCGGCGTCACGACGGCTTCACGGCTTCCGGACTCGGTGGTCCCGGCGGCAAGGACAACAGGGCCGCCGAGACATGGCACCCATCGTGCCCCGCCGTGCGCCTGCCAGCATGTCGGCGTTCTTGGCGAAAACCGACGCCGGCACGGCGTTGAAACAGCGGAAATATCCGAAACGCCGCACTCTCACACCGCACGCCTTGCCGTAAGCGACCCGAGTATGCCGTCAGCGTGCAACTTTCACGTCGCGGACTGCGACCGGTGCGCTACCGGGTCCTCCTGCAGGCCCTCCTTCTGGTGGTGCTCGGGGTGGTGTTCCGGGCGGTGCTCGGTGAGGCGGCCGTCGTGAACCTCCACCGTGCGGTCGACCGCCCTCAGATGCGACCGGTCATGGGTGACCACGACTGTCGCGGTGGACCGCTCGTGAGTGAGGCTGACCAGGAGGTCCATCACCGCGGCACCACGCTCCCGGTCGAGCGCGCTGGTGGGCTCGTCGACGAGGAGCACCGAAGGCTCGTTCATCAGCGCCCGCGCGATGTTGACGCGCTGCCGCTGGCCGCCGGACAACTGGTGAGGGCGGCGGTCGGCCTGCCGGGCCAGGCCGACCGAGTCCAGCAGTTCCAGGGCGCGACTGCGGGCGCGACGCGGGTTGCGACCGGCGAGATGTGCCATGACCTGTAGCTGTTCCGCGGCGGTGAGGGACGGCAGCAGGTTGGGCTGCTGGAACACCACCCCGACGTGGCTTCGACGTAGCTCGGCGAGCGCTCCCGGGCCGAGGCCGCGGGTCTCCCGGCCGGCGACGGTCACGCTGCCGCTGTCCGGGGTGATCAGTGTCGCGGCAACGGCGAGGAGGCTGGACTTGCCGGAACCCGAGGGGCCGACGGCGGCGACGACCGTTCCGGCCGGCACCTCGAGCGATATCCGATCCAGCGCCGTGAGCCGGCCGGCGCCGTCCGGATAGGTGAGAGTGATGTCGGTGAGGCGCAGGTTCATCGGGCACTTCCCAATGCCGTGAGGGGGTCGACGGCGGTGACGCGGCGGACCGCCAGCGCGGCACCCAGCAGGCCGAGGATTGTCATGATCAGAGCGGGGAACAGGACCGTGGCCGGTTCCAGGACAAACGGCACCGTGTCCCGCAGGGCGACGCCGGCCAGGGCGGCAAGGGCTGTGCCGGCCCCCGTGCCCACGACAAGCAGCACCACCGCCTGCCCGACAGCGTCCCGCAGCAGGTAACCGGTGGAGGCGCCGAGCGCCTTCAGGACGGCGATGTCCGCGCTGCGTTGGATCGTCCACACCGTGAAGAAGGCGCCGATGACCAGGGCGGATATCAGGAACAGGAAGCCCCGCATCAGTTGTAGTGAGCTGTTCTCCGCCGTGTACGAGCCGATGGCGGAGAGCGAGTCCTCCACGGGAAGGGTCCTGGTACCGAGCCGCCGGTCGAGCGCGGCGAAGTCGGTGGACGCGGAGGGCGCGACGCGGAGGGCTATCACGGTGGCCGTCGGTGGCTGGTCGGCCTCCGCGGCCTGGTGGTCGGAGCCGGACTCTCCCGCTCCGGGCGTCGCCAACAGCTGCCAGGCGTCGAGCGACGTCCACACCACGGGCGTGTGGCTGAACATCGATCCTTCCGCCGTGCCGCTCACGACCATCTGTCGGCCGCTGAGCCGGAGCGTATCCCCCACGGCCAGCCGCAGCTCGTCGGCGGCTCGCTGCGACAACACCACGTGGCGTGCGTCCAGCTCCCCCTCCGGTGCGGGTGGTGAACCCGGTATCACGCCGAACGCGGCCACCGCCCGGTTGACCGAGCCGGCCTCTGCGCGGAGCGTCGTGATGCCGAGCGGGTCGGCGGAGTCGACGCCGGGCGCCTTTCCCCAGGCCGTCCAGGTCTCCTCGTCGAGTCGGGAATCGGCGAACGACACGCTCTCTCCGTCGGCGGCGGCGAAGACGAGTCTGTCGGCGGGCAGTGAGGTGATCGCCTGCGTGTTCTCCCGGCCGAGGCCGGCGGTCAGCCCGGACAGCAGGCCGACGAGGAGCGCGATCAGGGTGGTCACGACGCCCATGAGCGCGAACCTGCCTCTGGCGAAGCGCAGGTCCTTGCAGGCGACGAACACGATGGGTCCCCTCTCGGTAGTGGCGGCGACGGCCGTGGTGCTGGTCGCTCGGCGGCGGTCAGTCGACGGCAGGACGGGCGTCGACACGGTCGCCGGTTGCCGGGGCACGGGCCCCGCCTGCTTGTTCCCGCCCGTTGCGGAGCTGTTCCCACTGTCCGTGGCCAGGCGGTCCGTGGACATCGGCTGCATGGTGGTACCGGCGGAGTCAAAAGGTGGAACGGGCTTTACACCTTTTGGCTGATGGCGGACCGCCGGCCCGGCCTCTAAGGTCAAACCCAGCGCGATTGGCCTCTGTGAGGACATCGGCGATCGGACCTTCGACGGCTGGGACACCCCGGCCCCAGGCCCGGCCCGCCCCCAGGCCCCGGCGAACGGTCGACAAGTCGACGAGTCGCGGTGGCGTCCTCCCATCCTCCCGTTGCCGGCTGCCCGTATCCCCCGCCGCTCGGCCGCCCCTCGCGACACGTTCCGGATCCGAGCGCCTGTGCAGCCCGATCGCCCGCGCCACCGACCGAGCGAGCAAAGCCTCGCGCTGCGGTGTGGTGTGGTGCGGTCTGGTGGGTGTGGTCAGGTGCACGGCGATGCCGATGCAGAAGATGCCGATGCCGACATCGACCTTGACGTTGTGGAGTTCCGCTATCCAGCCCCAGGAGGCACCGTGGTTTCCCGATCCCTGACACCAGTGCTACGCGTCCTCGCCGGCTGCGTTCACGTTCTCGTTGCCGCCCTGCTGACCCTGGCCGCCGCACGTGCCCTGCTGGGCGCTACCGAGGTACGCGGGTCCCCGATCGCGGTTGTGGTGGCCGCCGTGCTCGTCGCCGCCGTGTACGCGCTCGGGCCCGCTCTCGTGGGTAGGCGTTCCTCGGCGCGTACGACCGTTCTGTGGCTCGCCGGGTTGCTGGCTTCCTGGCTGGTGCTCCTCGCGCTGACGCCGGACGGTGTCTGGCTTGCTTTCCCGCTGTTCTTCGTCGAGTTGCATCTGCTGCCCGTGCGGTGGTCGCTCCCGCTTGTCGTGGCGACGACGGGGGCCGCGGTCGCCGGCTTCGGCTGGCACGCCCACAGACTGAGTGTGGGCACGGTGATCGGCCCGGTGATCGGGGCCGCGGTCGCCGTGGCGGTGGTGCTCGGCTACCAGGCGCTGTACCGGGAGAACGTCCGACGTCAGGAGCTCATCGAGGAGCTGACGGCGGCGCGTAACGAACTGGCTGCCGTCGAGCGCACCACGGGCGTCCTGACCGAGCGGGAACGCCTCGCCCGGGAGATCCACGACACCCTCGCCCAGGGGCTCTCCAGCATCCAGCTCCTGCTTCGGGCCGCCGAGCGCGAGCTGCCCCACCGCCCCGAGGTGGCCTCGGACCACGTTCGCCAGGCGAGGGTTGCGGCCGTGGACAATCTCGCGGAGGCGCGACGATTCATCCGGGCCCTCACTCCACCGGATCTTCAGAGGGGCTCTCTCCCGGCGGCGCTGAGCCGGCTGTGTGAGGCGGCGACGACCCCGCCCTCCGGTGTCGGGGCTCCGGCGAGTGGCGCGGCAGGGGCCACTGCGTTGATGGTGGAGACAACGGCAGGGCGCTCCGCGGCGCAGGCGGGGCGAAGACCAGGCGGCGACGAGGAGGTGCCCGATGGTGACCCGGATGACCGCCGCGCTCACGGCTCGATGGTGGGCGACCCACCAGGCCGGACGGCGCGGTCAGACGCTCCTGACGCGTCTGTTCCCCGTGCTGGGTCGGACCGGCCTGTTGAAGTCGTGGGTGATGTGGAAGGTGCTGCGGTGGGCGTACCGCAGAGCGGCGTCGGTTCGGGCGGCCCGCTACGCGGCCCGTCACACCACGGTGAGGAGGACGCACGGCCGGGGCGCGGCGGCGCGACACCGGAGGGCGCGCGCGACAGGACACGGCCGCCGGCCGCCGGGCCGAACGAGCCGGAGGACGAAGAGGCGGGGTCGCAGTCGCGGACAGAGCGGCTGGGGGCGACGGAGGGGCTAGGCGGGACGGACGACGCGGAGCCGGTCGCGCGAAGGGGCGGCCCGGAGGTGCGCTTCCACCTGTCCGGCGACCCGGTGGTGTTGCCGACTCCCGTCGAGGTGGCCCTGCTGAGGATCGCGCAGTCCGCGCTGGGCAACGCGCTCAGCCATGCGGACGCCAGCCGGGTCGAGTTGACGCTCAGCTACATGGTCGATCCCGGCGAGGGCGAGGTCGTCCTCGACGTGGTGGACGACGGCGTCGGATTTGTCCCCGGGGAGCTTCCGCCTCCCGGCTCGGCGCCGGGCGGCGCCGGCTTCGGCCTGGCGGCCATGCGAGCACGAGCGCACGCGCTGCACGGCACGTTTGTCGTGGAGTCGGCCCCCGACCAGGGGACCGCGGTCGCCGTCACTTTTCCGTTCTCCGTCGCTGAAGACTCGGGGCAGGCAGTGCCATGACAGACCGACCGATCCGGATCCTCATCGCCGACGACCACCCGGTCGTACGCGCGGGACTGCGAGCCATCCTGGAGCTGGAGCATGACTTCGAGGTGGTCGCCGACGTCCCCACCGCCGAGGAGGCGGTGACTCTGGCGGCCGAGACGCCGCTTGACGTTGTTCTCATGGACCTCCAGTTCGGCGACCGGATGCTCGGTTCCGAGGCGACGGCGAAGATCACTGCCGTGGCCGGCGCTCCCCGGGTGCTCATTCTGACGACCTTCGGTACGGATGCCGACATCGTCGCCGCGATCGAGGCCGGCGCAACGGGCTACCTGCTCAAGGACGCGCCGACCGAGGAGCTCACCGCCGCACTGAGAACGGCGGCGGCCGGGAAGTCGGCCATCGCTCCCACGGTCGCGCTCCGGTTGATGGACAGGGTGCGGCAGCCGAACGCGGTGCTGTCACGGCGCGAGACCGAGGTCCTCCAGCTCGTCGCGGAAGGGCTTTCCAACGTGGCGATCGCCAAGCGGCTCTTCCTCAGCCAAGCCACCGTCAAGTCCCATCTGGCACACATCTACACGAAGTTGGACGTCGACTCCCGCACTGCCGCCGTAGCGGCGGCGACGGCTCGTGGAGTCATCCGCAGATGAGCGGCGGCGCGACGCACCGCCGCGCCGACGTTCATAACCCTCTGTGAGTGCCGCCACGCGTCTGTGTCACGGGTTGATCAAGATCGGCTGTGGGGGTGCAACCTTTTCCTTCGTCGATTAGTCCGTTTGCGGGCGGTCTGGGCACTAACATCCGCTCAAGAAAAGGGGGTTGTTGCCGTCGGGGCTTGGAATGCGGGGCCCGGGTCTATTAACGTTCGATAACGCAGCGCGGTCGTCACAGCCGTCACAGAGGCGGCGCCGTGCGCCTTGGCCGAATCCTGCACGTGTGTGATCAACCGTCACTCGCACACGGAGGGAACCGGGGAACCACTTCCTTGGGGTGAATCGGGCAGCTTCGACGAAGCCGCCCGTAGGAGACCTTCCTGCTCCGAACCCGTCAGCTAACCCGGTAGGCGAGAAGGAAGGAAAGGAGAACGCCTCCGTGGCGTCTAGCAGGCCTGCCGCCGACACCGCCAGTATCGCCGTCGTACCGCCGCCCGCCTACGGGCCGGACGTCGAGGACTCGTGCGGTGAGTGGAACCCGACCGCTGACTCCGTTCGTCCGGTGCGAGGCCGTCACCGGGTAGCCAAGCAGCGCGGCATGGGCCGCAGCAGCGCGGTGCTGGGTGTGGGCATGGTCGCCGCGATAGGCGCCGGCGGAATGGCCACCGCGCACGACAAGCCGAAGGCTCCGGTGTCGGTTCCCGACCTCGGAGCCCTGGTGGACAAGCTGCCCGCCGCCTCCGACCTGCCCGGCTTCGGCGGCCTGGCCGATGCGGCCGCCGACGAGCCGGCGGCGCAGGCCGCCCCGCTCACCCAGGTGGGACTGACCAGCCAGGACGCCGCCGCCGGACAGACCGACGCCGGCGAGGCGCTGCGTGCCCGGATCCTCCAGCAGGCCGACGCGCAGCAGGCGGCGGCCGAGTCCGACGCGCGGGAGGCGGCCGCCACCGCCGCGGCGGCGGAAGCGGCCCAGGAGGCCGCCCGCCTCGCGGAAGCGGAGCGGAAGGCCGAGGCCGAGCGGAAGCGCAAGGCGGAGGAGGAGCGGAAGCGTAAGGCCGAGGAGGAGCGCCTTCGCAAGCTGGCCGCCAGCTTCACCCTCCCCCTGGCCAACTTCCAGCTCACCTCCACGTTCGGTGAGTCCGGCTCGATGTGGTCCAACAACCACACCGGCCAGGACTTCGCGGCGCCGACCGGCACGCCGGTCAAGGCTGTTCACACCGGCACGATCAAGGAGGCGGGCTGGGCGGGCGCCTACGGGTACCGCATCATCCTCCAGCTCGAGGACGGCACCGAGGTCTGGTACTGCCACCTCTCCTCCATGACGCGCACGAGCGGCCAGGTCACCACCGGCGACATGATCGGCCGTGTCGGCTCCACCGGCAACTCCTCCGGCCCGCACCTCCACCTCGAGGTCCGGCCCGGTGGCGGCGACCCGATCAACCCGCTTGTCTGGCTGCGCAGCAAGGGCCAGGCGATCTGACCCGCCCGACGCGGTTCTCGGGCGCTCCAGGCCGGGCGTGTCGCTGACCGGCGACGCGGCGTCCGGTTCCTGCTCCCCTCTCGCGGGTGTGCCGTACCCCCACATGGCGCACCCGTGCCTCAGACGTGCCGCCGCCCTCCCCGCGGGCGGTGGTGCACACTCCGGCGGTCCTGGTGGACACCCCCCGACACCAGGACCGCCGGTTTCTCCCAGCACCCCGACTTCCGTGCCGGGTGCTGGAGTTGCCGGTTGTCAGAGATGCTGGCCGTCCTCCCGCCCCTCCTGCCCGTGGCGGTGGGCGGCGCACCGAAGCCGGTTGAGAGGGACGTCCGCGCATGCGCGGCCGCGGTAGGCCGAGCCGCCCCCGGGCTGGGTGAGCCGCCCTGGTGCCGGTCTGGTGGCGGCGCAGCCGGAGGCTTTCACGCCCCATCGGGGCGCGGGTGTGGCGCGTGCGGTGCCGACCAGGTCGGCCAGGTCGGCCAGGAGCGTGCGCACGGTGGAGAGCGCCGAGATCACAGCCGAGATCACAAAGGCGCGGAGTCGCATCGCGCGTCCCTTCGGATGGTGAGAGGTACGCGTTGAGCAAGGCGCCGAGGGCCGCTTGGGGAACGGTCTGTTGCAACACGGTGACGTGATGTCACCGCGTCGAGTGGTGCAGAAGCCTTCCTTCCACCGTCGTGTAACAGCGCCGCGAGGCGGGGCTTCACGCGCCGGTTCGGGCGAAGTGCCGGAAGCCGTCGTGGGGGCGTACCCACCCTTCGGCGTGGAACGCGGCCGTGCCGAGGGCCGAGAGGCCGGGGTCGGCGAGGGCGCGCCGGACCCAGGTGTCGGGGGTGGGTCCGAAGAGGGTCCGGAGCCGGTCGGACTCGGCGAGCAGTGAGCTGATGACGGTCCGCTGGTCGGCGGTTCGCCGCGGGCTCCCGTCCGGATTGCTGAGGAGCCCGCGCGCGTTGACGTACACGTGCACCCCGTCGGCAGGAAGCGGCCGTCCGTCCGTCGTGCTCACCGGTACGTCGGCCGCCGGAAGGTACGCCCTCCAGTAGTTGGGCAGTTCGGTGGCGTCGAGGGCCGCGAGCTGGGCGGGTGTCAGCCAGGTGACGGTCAGCGACGTGTCGGCGCCCGGACACAGGCAGGGGGAGGCGGCGACGTAGCCGGCTCGACTCAGATGGCCGGAGAGGCCGACCGCGAGCCCGCTCACCCTTACGGGCACGAGGGGGACGGTACGGGAGACACCGGCGCGCGTCAGCTTGTGGTGCAGTTGGGCCGGGGACCCGTTGGAGCCCACGGCCAGGACGGCGACCCTTCCGGATGCGGAGACGGGAAACGAACCGAGTGGCAGCAAGTGGTCGCCGCGCAGCAGCGACGGTTCGTCCACCCACCTCCCCGGGTAGGACAGGGGTGCCCGCAGCGGCACGGTGTCGTGGCCCGCGTCGGCAAGTCGTCTCGCGGGTTCTCCGGCAGCGCTCATCCGGCCTGCCCGTAGACCCGCTCGACCGGGAGTCGCACGACAAGGCGTCGGTCGGCGATCATCGCGGCGCGGTACTCGTCCCAGTCCGGGTGCTCGCCGCGCAGTGAGCGGTAGAGGTCTATGAGCTCGTTCATCGCCTCGTCGTCCGGGGAGCCGGCGACGGGCGTCAGCTCGGTTGTGCCCTCGGCGACGACCCACGACCAGCCGTCGGCGGACATGGTGTGCAGGCTGGCCCGGGGGTCGCGGGTGAGGTTGCGGGTCTTGGCTCGCGCGGCGGTGACGGAGATCCGGATCAGCCGGCGGCGGGGGTCGTAGGCGTAGACGACGTTGGAAAGCTGCGGGCGGCCGTCCCGTTTGAGGGTGGCGAGCACCCCCAGGTCGCGCGAGGCCAGCAGTTCCAGTAGCGCCTGCTCGTCGCTCACGGCTCCTCCTCCCTGCGTGGGGGGCACCTCGCCTACGCAGCCTAGTACCGGTG
>NZ_WMLF01000113.1 GCF_014156695.1 Streptomyces durbertensis
GGGTGGGCGTGCCAGGGGCGGATGAGGTGTTCGCGGTAGGTGTGGTGGGTGGGGTTGCGGCCGGCGTGGCGGAACGTCCAGCGCTGTGCGTCGGCGAAGTCGACGGTCGGCGTGGACTGTTCCTCGCAGACGGCGCACTGCATGGCGTAGGTGACGGGTTCGGCGTCCGGTTCGAGGTCGGGGTGCAGCCGCCACTCGACGAAGCGCAGCACGGATCGGGGCGGGGTCATGGCAGGCGGCTCCTCCAGTTGAGTTCGGTGACGCGGGCGCGGAGACGGTCGGCGGCCGTCGCGGGCCGCAGGTCGGCGGCCGGGCACTCCCACGGCGGGCCGCCGCCGGGGAGTCGCAGCAGTACGGTGCCGCCGGCGCGGGTGGACACCCGGCCGACGCGGCCGGTCCGGGTGTCCACGGCGTACGCGCCCGGCGCGAACGGCGTCGCGTGCATCAGCCCGCGACGACCGGTCGCCCGTCCGCGCGGCCGTGTGTCGGCGGCGTCGTCGCCCGCAGCGCGGCCGCCAGCCGCAGCGCCGTCTCGACGTTGCAACGGCCCAGGTCCAGAAGCGGGTTGGGCTCGGTCATCGCGCAGGTGACGAGGTCGAGACGCAAGGACGGGAAGGTGACGTCGTGCGCGGCGAGCGCCTGACGCAGTGCGTCGGCCGCCTCCTCGGCGACGCGGATGCGGTCGACGTTCGCCGCGCGGGCGCGTGGGGTGGATGCCATGGGGGTACTGCCGCCTTCCACTCTGGGTGTTGACTTCCGCCACACAGCGTGGCCAAACGTGGCTAGCCTTCCCAGGGGGAAGCACCCAACAGACCGACTTGGCCGACAGGTGACCGCCATGCCCGGACCCAAGAAACTCGACCCGTCCTCCTCACCGAGGGCACTGCTCGGCGCCGAACTCCGCCACAAACGCGAGCAGGCCAACATGACGCAGGATGAACTGGGCCGCCCGCTGTTCGTCAGCGGCTCGTTCATCGGCCAGCTGGAGGCCGGCACCCGCCGCATGGTGCCGGAGATCGCACAGCTCATCGACCAGGTGCTGGGCACCGACGGCTTCTTCGAGCGCAACTGCGAGGCGGGCAAGTCCCGTTACCCGGACCACTTCGCGGAGGCGGCGGAGGCCGAGGCCATAGCGACGGCGATCCGGTCGTACGCCCCGGCACTGATCCCCGGCCTGCTCCAGACCGCCGCCTACGCCCGTGCCGTCTGCCGGGCGTACCAGCCGACGGCGCCAGAAGAGGTGATCGAGGAGCTGGTGGCCGCGCGAATGGAACGCACCCGACTGCTCGCCGATCCAACAAAGCCTCTGATGTGGGCCGTTCTGGATGAGGGTGCGCTGCGCCGACCCGTCGGGGGCGCGGCCGTGATGGCCGAGTCGTTGTGGCACGTCGCCGGACTGGTCGGACGTCACCGCGCGATCGTTCAGGTGCTGCCGTTCCGCGCGGGGGCCCACCCGGCGATGGCAGGCGCCCTCAAGCTGATGGACTTCAGCGACGCGCCTCCCTTGGTCTACCTGGA
The DNA here is from genome assembly GCF_014156695.1 of Streptomyces durbertensis. GTDB lineage: Bacteria > Actinomycetota > Actinomycetes > Streptomycetales > Streptomycetaceae > Streptomyces > Streptomyces durbertensis. Next base: position 1,519 of record NZ_WMLF01000113.1, read on the forward strand.
GAGCCTGGGGCACGGCCAGTTGGTGGACGATCCGGCGCTGGTCGCGCGTTACCGGCTGTCCTACGATCTGCTGGGGGCCGCCGCGTTGTCGCCGAAGGCGTCCCTGGCCCTGATCACGTCGGTGGCGGAGGAGTACGCCCATGAGGACGATGCCTGATCTCAGCGCCGCGCACTGGCGTAAGTCCAGCCACAGTGGTGGCAGCGGCGGGGACTGCGTGGAGGTCGCCGAGGCGTTTCCCGGCGCCGCACGCTGGCGCAAGTCCAGCCACAGCGGCGGCGACGGCGGGGACTGCCTGGAGGTGGCGGACGGGCACCCCGGTGTGGTCCCCGTCCGGGACTCCAAGCGGGCCGACGGCCCCGTCCTCGTCCTACCCGCCGCCAGTTGGACCGCCTTTGTCACCGCCACCCGCCGTGACGGCCTCCGGCCGTCGAATGGCGATGTCTGAGACGTCGGCTGACCGGAACCGGGATCTGATCAGAGAGCTTGAGAGGCTGTCGGCGACGGGCCCTACTGTCGAAGACGTTCTCGCTGCCCGTGACGCCGCCCGCGCCGAGCGCGGCGCGGCGGTGCTCAATGCGTCCGCTGATCCGGCGGTTGGGCCGACGACCGGGTGACAGGCGGCCGCAACGGCGTCAGTGGGGGATCAGGCGGTCTACGGCGGCGGCTACCAGTTCCTCGCGTTCGGCTTCGGAGAGGACGTCGGGCAGGGTGAGTTGCTCGACGATGAGCCAGTTGAACGCGAGGTAGAGGAGCCGGACGGCGGTGGCGTCGCCGGGGAGGCCGGCGGCCTCGTGCTGGGCGACGTTGTGGTCGATGTCGGCGCGTACGCGTTCGGTGAGGACGGCGCGCAGTTCGGGGCGGCGGGTGGCTTCGAGGCGGAGTTCGAGGAGCGCGAGGTAGCCGGTGCGGAAGGCGCTGACGCGGCCGATGACCTCGCGCATGAGGGCCTTGTAGCCCTCCTGGCCGTGGGCGCCGGCGAGTTGTTGTTCCGTTGTGGTCTCGTCCGGCGTGAGGCGTTCGTAGACGCGGGAGCCGGCCTGGGTGAGCAGGTCGTCCCGGTTGGTGAAGTAGTTGGAGGCCGTGCCGGTGGGGACGGCGGCCTCGGCGTCGACCGCGCGGAAGGTCAGTCCGCGCGCGCCTTCCCGTGCCAGCACCTCGATCGCCGCGTCGACCAGCGCGGCTCTCCGCGCGTCGTTTCGCCGCGCCATTGACACCACTCCGTTCGTAGTACTACGTTGTTATCACTACAGTCAGAGTACTACGAGCGCGGGGGTAAGTCTTATGCGAAAGCTCGTCTACTACGTCGGAGTGTCCCTCGACGGCTACATCGCCGGGCCCGGACACGAGATCGACTTCTTCCCGTTCGGCGACGAGAAGCAGACCGCCGAGTACATGAAGTGGCTCCCCGCCCACTACCCGGAGACCATTCCGAGCTTCGCGCGCGACCAGTTCGGCATCGCGGACGCGCCCAACAAGCGGTTCGACACCCTGGTGATGGGTCGCGGCACGTACGTGCCCGGCCTGGACGCCGGTTACACCAGCCCGTACGCGCACCTGCGCCAGTACGTCGTGTCCACCACGACGCCGTCCGACATCGACCCCGCCGTCACGGTGGTCGACTCCGACCCGCTCGGCCTCGTCCGGGAGCTCAAGAAAGAGGAGGGCGGGCTGGACGTCTGGCTCTGCGGCGGGGGGCGCCTGGCCGGGGCGCTGCTGCCCGAGATCGACGAGTTGGTCATCAAGAGCTACCCGGTCCTCGCCGGGGCGGGCATCCGGGTGGTCGACGGGGAGTTCAGCCCGACGCTGTTCGACGTGACCGACAGGGTGTCGTTCGACAGCGGCATCACGGTCACGTCCTTCACCCGGCGGTAGGCCGGCAGCCGCGCCGCGCCGCCGCCCGGCTCGCGGCGGGGGCGCGGCGTTTCTACCATGGTGACCAGGACGTTTTCCTGTTCTCCCGAGCGGAGGGGGCGGTCCGATGACGCGGGAGAGCGAAACCCTGAGCCTGCGCGTACGGTGGGTACTCCACGCGCCGCGCGCGGTGGTCTTCCGGGCCCTCATCGACCCGGACGAGCTGGCCCGGTGGTGGGGCCCGGACGGGTTCACGATCCCGGCCGTGGAACGCGACCTCCGGCCGGGCGGCGCGTTCCGGATCACGATGCGACCCCCGGACGGGGAGGCGTTCCACCTGGCCGGCGAGTACCGCCTGGTCGAACCACCGGAACGCCTCTCCTACACGTTCCGCTGGGAGGAACCCGATCCGGACGACCGCGAGACGGTGGTGGACCTGGCCCTGCGCGACATTCCCGGCGTGGGATGCGAACTCGTCCTGGAGCACGGACCGTTCGCCACGCCGAGCCGCCTCCACCTGCACGAGGAGGGCTGGTCGCAGAGCCTCGGCAAACTGGACCGCCTCCTCACCTCGGAGGGGCGGGCATAAGGGCGCGGGAAAAGCGGTCGCGGGACGGGAGGGGCGGTATGTACCGTTCATCCCATGCCTGATGACGGAGACGGGTACTTCGGGGAAAGTGTCGCGGCGCGGTACGACGAGTCGTCGGCGGCGATGTTCCGGCCGGAGGTGGTGACGCCGGCCGTCGACCTGCTCGCCGAGCTGGCGGGTGACGGCGCCGCGTTGGAGTTCGGCGTGGGCACGGGTCGGATCGCGCTACCACTCGCGGAACGCGGCGTTCCGGTGCACGGCATCGATCTCTCCCGGGCGATGCTCAACCGGTTGCGGGCCAAGCCCGGCGCCGAGGCCGTCGGAGTGACGGCGGGCGACTTCTCGACCGTCCGCGTGCCGGGCGAGTACGCGCTCGTCTACCTCGTGTTCAACACGATCAACAACCTGACAACCCAGGACGACCAGGTCGAGTGCTTCCGCAACGCCGACGCACACCTGCGGCTCGGAGGGCACTTCGTGATCGAGGTGGGCGTCCCGGACCTGCGGCGGCTGCCGCCGGGACAGACGGCCGTGCCCTTTGACATCGGTCCCGACGGGTGGGCGTTCGACACCTACGACGTCGCGACGCAGGCGATGAGTTCGCACTACGTGACGCTCGGGGAAGGCGGCAGGGCCGAGCACCGGTCGATTCCGTTCCGCTATGTGTGGCCCGCCGAGCTGGACCTGATGGCCCGGCTGGCCGGAATGCGTCTCACCGACCGCTGGGAGGACTGGTCCCGGCGACCGTTCTCCGGCGAGAGCCCCCGGCACGTCTCCGTCTGGCGCAAGCCGGCGGACTGACGCCGGGCGTCGACCCGTGCGCCAGGCCGGGCTACCGGCCATGCATCGGGGCACCCGGCCTGGGCCTCCAGGCCGCCCCCGGCGGCTGGTGGTTGTGCGCGGGGTGCCGGCGCCGTGACGCCGCGAGGGGTGGTTTTCGGCCGGCTTCGCCCACGGCGTCTTGTCGGCGTCGCCGACCTGAGCTCGGGGCCGGGCGCGTGGGGCCGTGTGGGCGGCCCCCGGCCGGCTCAGGCCGGCAACTGGAGCAGACCGTAACACCCTGCAAGCTCTTGCAGAAGAGGTTACCTGGCCGTAACTGCCGAGTTTCCAGGGTGTGTCTCGAACCCTTGACGTGGCAGCGAGGGCCTTCTACGGTCAGCTCGCCGGAAGACTTTCACTCTCTTGCAGTCTTCTTGCAACATCCCCGCAGCACCTCGGACCATCTCGCTCCACCTCGCACCACCCCGCACAGCCAGTTCCACCCGTCCACGGGCGCGGCGCGTTGCCCGGAGGCACCCCACACGTCGGCACTCCCGTCAGGCAGGAGACATCGTGGCCTTCAGCTCAACCGCCGGACCGACCACCGAACCGACCAGCCAACCGTCCGCCAAACCGTCCAGGAAGCCGGTCGCCAGGACGTTGGCCGCGGCGCTCGCGCTGACCGCCGGTGCGGCGGGCGCGCTTGTCGCGGCGCCCACCGCCGCGCAGGCGGCGCCGCCGGGCGGCAAGGACGTCACCGCCGTCCTCTTCTCGTGGAAGTTCGAGTCCGTCGCCAGGGCCTGTACCGAGACGCTCGGGCCGGCCGGGTACGGGTACGTGCAGGTCTCGCCGCCGCAGGAGCACATCCAGGGCCCGCAGTGGTGGACGGCGTACCAGCCGGTCAGCTACAAGATCGACAGCCGGCTCGGCAACCGCAGCCAGTTCCAGTCGATGGTCAACACGTGCAACAGCGCCGGTGTGAAGGTGGTCGTCGACACGGTCATCAACCACATGAGCGCGGGCAGCGGCATCGGGACCGGCGGCTCCTCGTACACCAAGTACGACTATCCGGCGGCGCCTTACAGCGACGGCGACTTCAACGACTGCCGCAGCGACTCGATCGACTACCGCAACCGCTACCAGGTGCAGAACTGCGAGCTGGTGGGCCTGTCGGACCTGCGCACCGGCAAGGAGTACGTGCGGCAGCGCATCGCGGACTACATGAACGACCTGCTGTCGATGGGCGTGGCGGGCTTCCGCATCGACGCGGCCAAGCACATGCCGGCCGGCGACCTGGCGGCGATCAAGTCCAAGCTCAGCAACCCGAACGCCTACTGGAAGCAGGAGGCGATCCACGGCGCGGGCGAGGCCGTCGACCCGAGCGAGTACCTGGGCAACGGCGACGTGCAGGAGTTCCGGTACGCGCGTGAGCTGAAGCAGGTCATGAACGGCGGCCGCCTGGCGAACCTGCGGAACTTCGGCGAGGGCTGGGGCTTCATGGAGTCCGGCAAGTCCGCCGTCTTCGTGGACAACCACGACACCGAGCGGGTCGGCGACACCCTCAGCTACAAGGACGGCGCCCGCTACACGCTGGCGAACGTGTTCATGCTGGCCTGGCCGTACGGGGCCCCGGACGTGCACTCGGGCTACGAGTGGAGCAACAAGGACGCCGGTCCGCCGAACGCCGGTCACGTGAACGCCTGTTACACCGACGGGTGGAAGTGCCAGCACGACTGGCGGGAGATCTCCGCGATGGTCGGCTTCCGCAACGAGGCGCGCGGCCAGTCGGTCACCAACTGGTGGGACAACGGCAACAACGCGGTCGCGTTCAGCCGTGGCTCCAAGGCGTACGTGGCGATCAACCGCGAGAGCGGTTCGCTGTCCCGCACGTTCCAGACGTCGCTGCCCGCCGGTGACTACTGCGACGTGCAGAGCGGCCGGTCCGTCACCGTGAACGGTTCCGGCCAGTTCACCGCGACGCTCGGCGCGAACACCGCGCTCGCCCTGCACACCGGCGCCCGGAGCTGTGACGGTGGCAGCGGCGTCCCGGACCCGGTCGACGGCAGCGTGTCGTTCTCGGTGAACGCCACCACGCAGTGGGGCCAGGACATCCACGTGGCCGGCAGCTGCCCGCAGCTCGGCGGGTGGAACACCGCGAACGCGCCGAAGCTGGACCCGGCCACCTACCCGGTGTGGAAGGGCGCGCTGGAGATCCCGGCCGGCACCTCCTGCGAGTACAAGTACATCCGCAAGGACGCCGGTGGAGCGGTCACCTGGGAGAGCGGCTCCAACCGCTCCTTCACCGTCTCGTCGAGCGGCGTCACCGCGCTGAGCGACACCTGGCGCAACTAGTCCGGAACCCGGTCCGGAACAAGGCTCACCCGGCGGCAACCGCCTGAGCTCGGACGGCCCCGCGCCCTCGCCGGGGCCGTCCCCCACCATCACCGGCCACCCGGTTCCGCCGTCCACCCCGCCGGCGGGGCCGGGCGGCCGGCATGTCCATCACCCGTCCCTTCGAGGAGACCGATCCGTGAGAGGTTCCCCCGCGCGCAGAGGCGTGGCCGCAGGCATCGCGGCGACCCTTCTGACGACGCTGATCACCGCGGCGGCGTCCGCCAACGCCGCGCCGAAGCCGCCGCGCCCCCCGTCCGACGCGGCACTGGTCGGCGAGCAGACCCGGCACGACCTGACCAGGGAGCAGTTCTACTTCGTCCTGCCGGACCGTTTTGCCAACGGCGACCGCTCCAACGACCGCGGCGGGTTGACCGGCGGCCGGCTGAGCACCGGGTTCGACCCCACGGACAAGGGCTTCTACCAGGGCGGTGACCTCAAGGGCATCACCCGGAAGCTGGACTACATCAAGGGTCTGGGCACCACCGCGATCTGGATGGCGCCCCTCTTCAAGAACAAGCCGGTGCAGGGCGAGGGCAAGGACGCCTCGGCCGGCTACCACGGTTACTGGATCACCGACTTCACCCAGGTCGACCCGCACTTCGGCACCAACGACGACCTCCGCAAGCTCATCAAGGCCGCCAAGGCCCGGGGCATGAAGGTCTTCTTCGACGTCATCACCAACCACACCGCCGATGTCGTCGGCAACAAGGAGCAGGCGTACTCCTACCTCTCCAAGGGCGCCTTCCCCTACCTCACCAAGGACGGCAAGCCGTTCGACGACACCGACTACGCGGCTGGAGGGCGCTTCCCGAAGGTCGACCTGAACTCGTTCCCGCGCACGCCCGTCGTACCGGCGGCGGAGAAGGACGTCAAGGTCCCCGAGTGGCTGAACGACCCGACGATGTACCACAACCGGGGCGACTCCACCTTCGCGGGCGAGAGCAGCGAGCAGGGTGACTTCTTCGGCCTGGACGACCTGTGGACGGAACGTCCCGAGGTCGTCGAGGGCATGAAGAAGATCTACCAGCGGTGGGTGCGGGACTTCGACATCGACGGCTTCCGGATCGACACCGTCAAGCACGTCAACATGGACTTCTGGACCCAGTGGGCCGGCGCGCTGGACGCCTACGCGGCCAAGCGCGGCAAGAAGGACTTCTTCATGTTCGGGGAGGTCTACTCCTCGGACCCGGCGGTCAACGCCCCCTACGTCACCCGGGGCCGGCTCGACGCGACGCTCGACTTCCCGTTCCAGGACGCCGCCCGCTCCTTCGCCTCCCAGGGCGGCTCCGCGAAGCGGCTGCCCGGCCTCTTCGAGCAGGACTACCGGTACACCACCGGCCGCTCGAACGCCTACAACCAGGTGACGTTCCTCGGCAACCACGACATGGGCCGCATCGGCACGTTCCTGCGCCAGGACAACCCGAAGGCCGACGAGCGCGAGCTGCTGAAGCGCGCGACGCTCGCCAACGAGCTGATGTTCCTCAGCCGGGGCAACCCGGTCGTCTACTACGGCGACGAGCAGGGCTTCACCGGCTCCGGCGGCGACAAGGACGCCCGCCAGACCATGTTCGCCTCCCGCACCCCGGACTACCTGGACAACACGGCGAACAAGCAGCTCGGCACGGACCGCACGCACGCCGAGGACAGCTTCGACACCCGCCACCCCCTCTACCGGTCGATCGCGGAACTCGCCAAGCTGACCAAGGCCCACCCGGCGCTGCGCGACGGCACGCACACCGACCGGTACGCCGACGACGGCGCCGGCGTCTACGCGTTCTCCCGCACGCGGGCGGGCGACGCCCGCGCCCACGAGTACGTCGTCGCCGTCAACAACAGCACCGCCGCGAAGACCGTCGAGCTGACGACGGACTCCGCCCGGACCGTCTTCCGCCACCTCTACGGCGGCAAGGGCACCGTGCGCGGCGACGCCGACGGCAGGATCACGCTCACCGTGCCCGCCCTGTCCAGCGTCGTCCTGCGGGCGAACCAGCCCCTGGCCGCGCCCGACGCGAAGCCCGGACTGAAGCTGACCGCCCCGGCGGCCGGTGCCACCGGCACGGTCGAGCTGGACGCCGACGTGACCGGCGGACGCCTCAACCGCGTCGTCTTCGCCGCGCAGGTCGGCAACGGCCGCTGGCAGACGCTCGGCACCGCCGACCGCGCCCCCTACCGTGTCACCCAGCACCTCGGCCGCGACATCGCGCCCGGAACCCCCCTCCGCTACAAGGCCGTTGTCGTCGACAGCGCCGGCCGCACCGCCTCCGCGACGGCCACCAGCACCACCGGCCGCCCGCCGGCGCCCGAGGTGCCCTCCGCCGTCGAACGCGACTACGCCGTCGTCCACTACCAGCGGCAGGACGGCGACTACGACGGCTGGCAGCTCCGCTCCGGCGACCGCACCGCCGACTTCGTCGGCCGCGACGCCTTCGGCGCGTTCGCCTGGCTGAAGCTGCGCGACGGCGAGTCGACGGACAAGCTGCCGTTCACCCTCGTCAAGAACGGTGCCACGGACGGCCCCGAGCGCACCATCGATCTGGCAGCAACCGGTCAGGTCTGGGTCACCCAGGGTGAGGACAAGGCCGCCGAGGAGGCTCCCGAAGGCGTCTACCCGCCGCAGGACAAGACCAAGGCCGTCATCCACTACCACCGGCCCGACGGCGACTACGACGGCTGGGGCCTGCACACCTGGACCGGCGCCGCCGAGCCCACCGACTGGTCGAAGCCGCTGATGCCGACCCGCCGCGACGCGTTCGGCGCCACCTACGAGGTGCCGCTCGCCGACGGCGCGACCACGCTCAGCTACATCATCCACAAGGGCGACGACAAGGACGAGGCCGCCGACCAGTCCCTGGACCTCACCACCTACGGCCACGAGGTGTGGAAGCTCAGCGCGACCCCCGGCTTCCTGCTGCCCGGCACCGGCGGCGCCGCCGACCTCGACCTGACCAAGGCCGCGGCCCAGTGGATCGACCGCGACACCGTCGCCTGGAAGGCCAAGGCCACCGACGGCACCAGCCAGCAGCTTGTGTACGACGCGAAGGGCGGCATCACCGTCACCCCCGGCGGCGCGCTCTCCGACGAGGGCCGCTGGCTGCGACTCCGCCCGGTCGAGGGCGGTCTCACCGACGCCCAGCGCGCCAAGTACCCGCATCTGAAGGACCACAACGCCTTCACCGTCGACCCGCGTGACCGCCACCGCGTCCGGGAGTCCCTGCGCGGCCAGCTCATCGCCACCCAACGCGCCACCAGTGGCGCGCTGTTGGCTGCCACCGGCGTGCAACTCCCCGGCGTGCTCGACGATCTGTACGGCACGAAGGCCGCCGACGCCGAACTTGGCCCGGTCTTCGACACGAAGGGCCGACCCACCCTCTCCCTGTGGGCGCCCACCGCGCAGCACGTCGCACTGGAGCTCGACGGCCGCACGGTCGCCATGCGGCGCGACGACACCACCGGCGTGTGGAGCGTGCGCGGCAACCGCGGCTGGCAGAACAAGCCCTACCGCTACCACGTCCGCGTCTGGGCGCCGACCGTCCAGAAGACCGTCACCAACAAGGTCACCGACCCCTACTCCACCGCCCTCACCGCCGATTCCGCGCACAGCCTCGTCGTCGACCTGGACGACCCGAAGCTCGCCCCGGCCGGCTGGCAGCGACTGGCCAAGCCGAAGCACGTCCCGCTGCGCGACGCGCAGATCCAGGAGCTGCACGTCCGGGACTTCTCGATCGCCGACCGCACGGCCAGGCACACGGGCAAGTACCTCGCCTTCACCGAGAAGAACTCCGACGGCATGAAGCACCTGCGGAAGCTCGCCGACGCCGGCGCCTCCTACGTGCACCTGCTGCCGACGTACGACCTGGCGACCGTCCCCGAGAAGCCGCGCGACCAGGCCAAGCCGGACTGCGAACTGCCGTCGCTGGCGCCCGACTCGCCGAAGCAGCAGGAGTGCGTCGGCGAGGTCCGCGACCGCGACGCCTACAACTGGGGCTACGACCCGCTGCACTACACCGTGCCCGAGGGCTCCTACGCCACCGACCCGGACGGGACGCGGCGGACCGTCGAGTACCGGCAGATGGTCAAGTCCCTCAACGAGGCCGGACTGCGCGTCGTCCTCGACGTCGTCTACAACCACACCTACGCCGCCGGCCAGGACGACAAGTCCGTCCTCGACCGGATCGTGCCCGGCTACTACCAGCGGCTGCTGGACGACGGCAGCGTCGCCACCTCCACCTGCTGCCCCAACACGGCGCCCGAGCACACCATGATGGGCAAGCTGACCGTGGACTCGATCGTCACCTGGGCCCGGCAGTACAAGGTCGACGGCTTCCGCTTCGACCTCATGGGCCACCACCCGAAGGAGAACATCCTCGCCGTCCGCAAGGCCCTCGACCGGCTGACGCTCGCCAAGGACGGCGTCGACGGCAAGAAGATCATCCTGTACGGGGAGGGCTGGAACTTCGGCGAGGTCGCCGACGACAACCGCTTCGTCCAGGCCACCCAGAAGAACATGGCCGGCACCGGCATCGCCACCTTCGCCGACCGGGCCCGCGACGCCGTGCGCGGCGGCGGCCCCTTCGACGACGACCCCGGCGTGCAGGGCTTCGCCAGCGGCCTGTTCACCGAACCCAACAACTCGAAGGACAACGGCACCCGGGCCGAGCAGCGCGCCCGCCTCCTCCACTACCAGGACCTCATCAAGGTCGGCCTGACCGGCAACCTCGCCGACTACACCTTCACCGACACCGCCGGCCGGACCGTCAAGGGCTCCGAGGTCGACTACAACGGCTCCCCCGCCGGGTACGCCGCCGCCCCCGGCGAGGCCGTCGCCTACGCCGACGCCCACGACAACGAGACCCTGTACGACGCGCTCGCCTTCAAGCTCCCCGAGCGCACCTCCGCAGCCGAACGGGCGCGCATGCAGGTCCTCGCCATGGCCACCGCCGCGCTGTCCCAGGGCCCCGCCCTCAGCCAGGCCGGCAGCGACCTCCTGCGCTCCAAGTCCCTGGACCGCAACTCCTACAACTCCGGCGACTGGTTCAACACCATCAACTGGGACTGCCGACAGGGCAACGGCTTCGGCCGCGGCCTGCCGCCCGCCTGGGACAACAAGGACAAGTGGCCTTACGCCAAGCCCCTGTTGACCCAGCCGACCCTCACCCCCGGCTGCGCACAGATCAACGGCGCCTCCGCCGCCTACCGCGACCTGCTGCGCATCCGCTCCACGGAGAAGGCGTTCTCCCTGACCAGCACGGCGAAGGTGCAGCGCGCGCTGTCCTTCCCCCTCTCCGGGACGGACGAGACGCCGGGCGTGATCACCATGCGCCTCGACGACCTCGTCGTCGTCTTCAACGCCACACCGGAGCAGCAGCGCCAGACGCTGCCGGCGCTCGCCGGCAAGGCCCACCGCCTGCACCCCGCGCAGGCGAAGGGCTCCGACCCGACGGTCCGCCTCTCGCAGTACCACCCGGCCGACGGCACGTTCACCGTCCCCGGCCGCACGGTGGCGGTCTTCCAGGCGAAGTAACCACGCCTGACTCCCGTCCCGAGGGCCCGCCGCACACGCCACGCGCGGCGGGCCCTCCGCGTTGCCGGGAGGCCCGCGTCAGCGGTGCCGGGGTCGGGCCGCCTCGCGGGCGCGGCGGACGCCTGCCGTCAGGCGGGCGACGTCGACGCGGGGCGGCGCCTCGCCGCTTCCCTCGCCACGGCACGGGCGGCAGCGGCCGCCCGGCAGGGCCTCCGGCCGCCCAGGCGCCCGGCACACCACGCACTCCAGAATCCGCAACGCCGGCCGTCCCGACTCCAGCCGTCGCGCCTCCGGTCGTCCCGACTCCGGATCGGCAAGCCTGACCGGGGGCACCTTGTCGCGGAGCCGCACCCGTACCAGCCCGGCCGGATGATGCACCTTGGCCGGCAGCCCGGCCGTCAGCGCGTCCCGCACCTCCTCCCGGCCCGCGCCCCGCTCCAGCCAGGGCACCACCAGCGGCGCCAGCGCGGCGCACTCGGCGGCCGACAACGTCATCCGCCGGTCGACCCGCCCGAGGCCGGCCAGCACCGCGTACGCCTCACCCGCGACCTCCTCGTTGCCCGCCACCGCCACCGGGGGCGCCTCCGCCGGCGCCACGTCGTCGGCGCGGAAGGCGGCCCACCAGCCGTCCTCCCTGGCCGTGCGGGTGAAGTAGGTGTGCGTGACCCAGTTCCAGGCGCCGTCGGCGCCCCGAACGTGCTCCTTCACGCGTCGCAGATGGCCGGCCTCGGCGAGGTTCCGCAGCGCCGTCCGCAACGCGCACTGCCCGTACGGCAGGACTCTCGCCAGGGACTTCACCGAGATGTCGGCGCCGTCGGGGGCGCGGTCAATGTAGTGCGCGATGGATGCCTCGCGCGGGGGAAGGTGCGCGAAGTCAGCCTGCCGCCTGGGAAGTTCGCCGGGCGCCGTGTGCTTTCCGTAGCCGGGTGACGCCATGGGGTGTGGGCACGCGGGCGGGGAGGGGTTAAGGTCTGAGGAAGCCATGGATCGATTGGTCCGATCTGCTGGTGAGACCCCGTCGGGCGCGCTAACGCCCGCCGGGGTCGTCTTGTTTATGGAGTTCTGAGGTTCTGTCAGCAACCTAGACCGCGCGGCCGAGTTGTGGCAAGCCGCTCACGAAGAGTGAAACCCCCTGCTGAGCGGGGAACCGATCCTGCACAGGGGTGGGT